>NZ_SHOE01000007.1:0-201022 GCF_012275705.1 Vibrio chemaguriensis | reverse complement strand
TCTCGTTTTGTTTTTTTTTTTTTTAACGCTCCGCCGACCACCGAGAACTACACAGGGCTATTCGTCGGAAGCGTCAGATGTGTATAAGAGACAGTTATAAAATAATTATTGAAGTAAGATCATGTTATTAAGTAAAAATTATATCTGGCTCACATATTTCTTTTTCTCGCCACCATTGTTTATTTATATGTTCTTGATGAACGTAAAAACTCTCCCCCGGCATTGGCGTCAGCAGCGTTATATGTTCTTTTTGACAATGGGTAAGCAAATCTAAAATCGGCTCGTCCCAGCGGTGAGTAAACAGTTCGTATGTAGCCCAATGTACTGGCAACAGTTTTTTCGCATTTAAATCGCGAAACGCTTGCACGGTATGATGAGCCTGCATGTGCCCCCAGTTTTCGACCGGATAACCTTGGCCTTTCACATCGGCAGCCACTTCCAAACAGGCAATGTCGATTGGCCCACATCGCTGTGCGATCTCAGAAAAGTGCGAATCGTAAGCTGAATCACCACTAAAATAGAGCGTCTCTTCTTTGCCTTTGATGACCCAAGAAGCCCACAAGGTCGAGTTTTTATCGAAATAAGTACGACCCGAATTATGGTTAGCGGGCGTACAAATCAGTTCGATTCCAGCATAGTGCACGCTATCCCACCAATCGAATTCCACGATGTTGTCTGCGCAAACGCCCCATTTTATCAGATGCTTGCCAACCCCTAAGGGCACATAAAACGTCACGGGTTTATCAGCGTAGAAACGTATGGTCGACGCTTCTAAATGGTCGTAATGATCGTGCGAAATCACGATAATTTCAGGAATCGGCAAACAATCTCTGGCGTGAGTATTGGGAATATTGCGTTCAAACCACGCTTTTGCGATGAACGGAGAAGCGTAATCAAATACCGGATCGGTCAGAATTCGAATGCCATCGACCTCCACCAGCATAGTGGAATGGCCCAGCCAAGTAAGGCGCATCGATTCACTTCGCTGCGCAAACTGCGTGGGTTGAATTGGGGAATGTGGCAGATGTTCGTTAGGACTCAACGGTGTTCTACCACCAAGATAACTCCAACAAACCTGCCAGAACGATTGCGGACTAGGGACATTTGGCATCTCGTTTTTAACGCGGCCGTTTTCAAATTGAGGCGAGTGGTGAACACGGTGCGCCAACTGCGCATGGTAGGTTTGAGGCGGAATCAGTGAACTTGGCTTTTGTGTCTTTTGTTCACTCGTTAGGTATGTGCGCTTAAGTATCGTCTCAGACATATCGTAGTTTTGTCTCGCTTGCGAACGCTCAACAGTAGGTTTATTAAAACGTGCGTGTATGTCTATTTCGTGACCAAAATGAAGTGTAAGATGAAGATTCAGTTTCAATCAAACGTCTTCTATTTAAGGATACGGTTCTCAAACCTTCTGAATACTGAGTCGGTTTGAAAGGAGAAAACTATGGTGACTTGCAGCCAATACGATTTTATTGAAATCGCCTGTATGTTTAAGCTCCCTATCGAGATCACACTAAAAAATGGTGAAACTCATCAGGGCAACGCGTTCGACACAGGCTACGACATGCAGCGACAAGAGTGCTTGTTTTTAGATATGGATGGTGAGCACACCGCTTTCCCGACTGAACAATTAGTCGCAATGCGCGCGCTCAAAGCCAATCCGCATTTTGACGAAGTGACGTTTGAGTAAACGTCCGTCTTTCATTGACACCGTCCAATAAAAAACGCCTCTCAAGCTGTCACAACTTGAGAGGCGTTCTCTGACACGGTTCACCTGAACTTGTTGTTATTCACGCGACCGGATGAAAACCAGCATCGGCATCATGATCACGAACATCACTCCCACAAGCTGGAAGGTGTGCACAAACGCGACCATTTGCGATTGCTGCTGCAACATCTGCTGGTATTGGTCTAACGCAACCGGGTCGGTAATGGAAAGCCCCTGATTGGCCGCCCAGTCATGCAAGTTAGGATTATAAGGATTAATACCCTCTCCCAGCGCATGCCATTGCTGCTGACTATCACGATATTGGAACGTGGTGGCGATAGAGATACCAAACGAACTACCAATGGTACGGAACAGATTGTAAATGCTCGCCGCCGCGACAGATTGCTCTTTCGGAATCGTTAAATACGCCAAGGTGGACAGCGTCGAGAAGGTTAAACCAAGCCCCATGCCCTGAATCATACTCGGCATCACAATCCAAAATGTATCGATCTGCAGTGAGTATTGCGTCATCAAATAACTACCAATCCCGATGCAGCTCAAGCCAAAGACTATTTTGATTCTGGGATCGAATTGCGGATTGAGTTTAATCACCAAAATCAACATCGCCGCTGACGCCAATCCACGCGGTGCCATTAACAAGCCAGTGGTTGAGACCGGATAATTCAGCAAGCTTTCCAACAACATCGGTTGTTGAGTCGTCAGACCAAACATCGCCATCGACACCACAGCAATCATCAGCGACGAGACCATAAGATTTCGGTCTTTAAGCAGCCATAATGGCGCTATTGGGCTTTTGGTTTTCCAACTGCGATGGATCCACATAACCAATCCCATGACCGCGAGCAATATCGCCGTCTGAATCATGCGTGAGTTGAGCCAGTCTTCTTCGTTCCCTTTATCCAACACAAACTGCAACGCGCCCACACCTAACGCCATGTAACCGATGATCCACCAGTCAAAGTTAGGTTTGGATTTGTTGTCGATGTGGATATAGCGATAAATCAAAGAGGTACAGATCAAACCGAATGGCAAGTTGATGTAAAAAATCCAGCGCCAGTTGATGTTGTCGGTGATCACGCCACCCACGACTGGGCCCAAAATAGGACCAAGCAAAATGCCGATGGAGAAAATCGCCATCGCTTTGCCTTTTTGCTCGTACGGATAAATCTGCACTAACGTCGACTGCGCCAATGGAATCACCGACGCGCCGAAAGCGCCTTGGATAATGCGAAATAGCACCATCTCTTCAAGCGACTGTGCTTGCCCACAAAGCGCACTGGCAATCACAAAACCGATCACGGCAACCAGCATGACTTTGCGTTCACCAAAGCGAGACACCCAGAAACTGGTCATCGGAATGAAGATCGCTTCCGCCATGCTGTAACCCGTCAGCACCCAAGTAATTTGGTCTGCCGTTGCGCCCAATGCGCCCATCATGTGCGATAGCGACACGTTCGCAACGGTCATATCGATTAACACCATGATGGCAGAAAGCATCACGGCGACGGTGGCAATCCCCCGTTTGTCTGCCGTAATTTGATGACTCATTGCACGCTACTTTGCAAATCAATGGTGACTTCTGAGCTCGCACCCACGCGAAGTTGCGGCGCATCGGCCGGTACTTCTAACGCCAAACGTACAGGGAAACGCTGTTTGATTTTAACCCAGTTACCCGTTGCGTTTTCTGGTGGCATCAAGGAGAACGATGTACCACTCGCAGGCGACAGCTGTTCTACCGTTGCTTTCCACACCACGTCTGGGTACATATCAATCACCACATCCGCATGCATGCCAGCTTTAATATGAGTAAGATCGGTTTCTTTAAAGTTCGCGCGTACCCAATAGCTGTCTTTTAAAATCACAGGGAACAGCGTTTGACCCACGCTAACGACCGAGCCCACGTGCGTATTGATTTCTCCGGCAATGCCATCCACTGGTGACGTAATGTCGGTGTAACTCAAGTTCAGCTCCGCTTGCGCTAACTGCGCTGCCGCTTGTTGAACGACCGCAGCCTCTACGCCTTCTTCACCACGGTTCGCAATGGCTTTTTCTACCGTCGCACGCGCTTGCTCTAGGCTCGCTTGGGCATTAGCAAGTTTGTTTTTCGCCGTATCTAAATCTTGGTCCGACGCCAGTTTGCGTTTCACCAGTGAGTCTGTACGTTTGTACTCCACTTGAGCTTCTGTCAGGTTAGAGCGCGCCGCATCTAAGCCCGCTACGGCTTCAGTTACCTGCTTATCGGCAACGTCATGTTGCTGGACCGCCAATTGGTATGCCGCTTTTGCTTGCTTCACTGCCAACAGATATGGGCGTGAATCTATCTTCAGCAGTAGGTCACCTTTATTAACAGATTGGAAATCTTTGGCATCCACAGAAACCACTTGGCCTTTTACCTGAGGCGCTACCGACAAAATTTTTGCCCTAACGTAGGCATCTTCCGTGCTTGGATGACTGTCAGAATACTGCCAAGACCAATACATCGCACCAAATGCGATAACACAGAGAGTAAAGAAAAGAGTTTTTACCAGCTTAGATCTGGAGGAAGAATGCTTCGCGATGTCGCCGCTCATTTATATTGTCCACTTGTTCAATTATGTGATCAGTGTAGGACTTTTCGATCTTCGGACAATAAAATGATCTGCAAGGTAAAGATCCAATTTTGCGTGTTGCTAAGTGGAGTAAATGATGTGCAATCAAAACGAGGATAAAAAAGAGGGGCAGTCCCCGTAACCGCCCCCAAAGTCATGCCAATAATAGTAATGTGCGTGTAACTACTGGTTTTTCTTAGAACTTGTAACCGCCGCTGATCATAAATACCCAAGGGTTAATTTTGACGTCGGTTTTTTGCTTCGCTCCACCTGCTTTGTAAGTTGCTTCTGTTTCAATGTTTGCGTACCACGCAGCAGCGTTGAGGAACCATTGATCGTTGATCATGTAATCCACACCAATATTCGCTGCTAGACCGAATGAGTCATCCAACTTAAGATCTGAAAGACCAGCGCCTTTACCCGTGCTATTGAAGCCCTCATCAAAGAACATGGTGTAGTTGAGACCTGCACCAACGTATGGACGGAACTTACTTTGTGGCTCGCCAAAGTAGTACTGCACCATAAGCGTTGGTGGAAGGTGTTTGGTGTCCGCGATATCACCAAGACCTAACAAGTCTGTTGAAATATCGTGGCTGAATGGTGTTGCTGCTAGAAGCTCTAGACTGATGTTATCTGTGAACATGTAGCCAAACGTCAAACCAAGCTGCGTATTTGAATCCACTTTCAATTCTTCTTGAGAACCAAGAATCTTATCGCTGCTGTCATTAGGAACGACAGACGCCGCACCAACACGAAGAACGAAGTCACCTTGTTTATGAGCGAAAACACTTGGTGACACGAGTGCAGCAACCACTGCTAGACTGCAGATTGTTTTTTTCATTTTTTATTTCCTTTTATAGGGCTTCGTTATGTCGTACCCAAAGGTGTGCCTGCTGACTGGCCTTAGATTTCAAGTAAACTCAGCGCCTTGAAGCACACGGGCATCTATATTTTTTTGAGCTGCGCGCAATCTAGCACATAGAAACCCTACTATTTTGATGGAAATCAATTTGTGAAAAATATAGTTTTTTTGTATAGAGAAACGCCATACCGATCAACAAATTATGCAAATCGGATACAATTCTGTAATGCAAACTGTGCGTGTGAGAAGCCATGCCTACTCAAAAACACGAATCCTCTCGCTAGGGCTCGTAGCCAGCAAAAACTTTTTTCTTCCTCTACGTCTTCTATTTTCAAAAAACAACCCACTTAAAACGCTCGTTTGACCCCTTAAAATTGCGATTTGAGGGGTTTGTAAAACACTGAAATACAAGAAGTTATTTTTCTGGAAAATCAGTCACTTGGAGTGCTAGTCTGCTCGCAGCTAAGGAGAAGATATGTTAAAAACCGATCTCATTTTTGAACGAGAAAACTTTTCTCATCACGATTTTCAGAATGCCACCTTTAAAAACTGCCACTTTTATATGTGCAGTTTCGAGCATGCCGATCTGCGCGATGCTAAGTTCATCGACTGTCGCTTTATCGAATCCAAAGCGCTAGAAGGGTGTAGTTTTCGCTTCGCAAACTTAAAAGACGCCAGCTTTACGAACTGTATGTTGGCGATGAGCCTGTTTAACGGCGCAAATTGTATGGGCTTGGAGCTGCGTAAGTGCGATCTCAAAGGGGCAAACTTTCAAGGTGCGAACTTTGCTAATCGCGTCAGTAACACCATGTTTTTCTGTTCTGCTTTTATTACTGGCTGCAACCTCACCTACTGTAACTTCGAGCGAGTGTTACTAGAAAAATGTGACCTCTTTGAAAACCGTTGGAACGGTGCGAACCTCGCAGGGGCAACTCTCAAAGGCTCGGATTTATCTCGCTGCGAATTCTCGCCAGAACAATGGGGAACCTTTAACGTTGAGCAGTGTGATCTGACTCATGTCGAACTAGACGGGCTAGATGTTCGCCGCGTTTCTCTGTTTGGTGTTAAAATTTGTGATTGGCAACAAGAGCAATTGCTTGCGCCTTTTGGACTGATCATTATCTAAGGAAAGGCCATGAACCTGTTTAAAGACTTACCGAATACCCTCGACGAGGAAGTGTTCGAAGACCTGCTGATCCACAAAAACCTGCGTATAGAACGCATTGTCTCAACAGGGCAAACCTCGCCCAAAAGTGGCTGGTATGATCAAGAAGAACATGAATGGGTATTGGTTCTTAAAGGAGCTGGAGAGCTGACTTTTGAATCAGGTGTAGTGCAACGACTTGAGGCAGGCGATCACGTTACGATTCCAGCTCATACTAAACACAAAGTGAGCTGGACTGACCCAACGCAAGAAACCATCTGGTTAGCGGTGTTTTATCAATAAACACAAAACGATCTTAAATCGAAAAATAGGCGCTGAATTTGCTCGATACTACCAAGCCGTCACTGGCACTGTTTGATTTTGATGGCACCATCACCCGAGAGGATATGTTTAGCCTTTTCCTCCACTATTCTGCTTATGGCCTGCGCAAACGAGTAGGAAAGGTCGCTATCATGCCATTTTATGCGCTGTACAAACTCGGAGTGTTACCCGCTCGTCTTATGCGTCCGCTCAGCAGTTTTATTGCATTTTCAGGGAAAGAAACGCAGCAAATTGAAGCGATTGGCGCTCAGTTTGCCCATGAAGTGATCCCACTGTACTTACGGCCAGAAGCGATGGAAAGGTTGGCGTGGCATCAACACAGAGGCGATACCATTGTGGTGGTGTCGGCATCACTCAATGCGTATCTCAAACCTTGGTGTGAAGCGAGCGGTTACCACTTGCTGTGCAGTGAACTGATCTCAGAACAGCCAAAACTGAGTGGCTTTTACCAGCAAGGTGATTGCAGTTTAGAAAGAAAAGTCTCGCGTGTTAAGGCGGCGTTTTCGCTCGACGAGTTTGCGTCTATTTATGCCTACGGTGATACACACGAAGACATTCCGATGCTCAAACTGGCAGACTACGCGATGCTCAACTGGATCGAGTGGAGAGCAAGCGAATAACGATATGTGCTCTGATTTTCAAGACAACCACTCCGCCAAAGTGGTCGTTTTAGACTGAAAAAACAAACCCTTCTCATGTGAGAAGGGTTTTATTGATCAGGGCCCGAATAACTGGCTTAACGCCATACCCCCCATTGACCCGTTGTGCCTGGTTCCTCACCAGACGTCCACCACTGGGCAGTCCATTCTTTACCGTTGTGCGTCACCACATCACCTTGGTCGTAAACGGCCGTCTTGTCCCACAAGTTGGTTGGTTCAACTGGTGGCGGTACATCCGCTTTGATCAGTGACAACGCATAACTGAAGTCTGCGCTTGGCGCTAATACTTGGTTCGCATTCACATTCTTACTATCGAACATGTAGTGGTTCATCTCTTGATGCCAAATGCCTACATACCAATCGCCCGTTTGCTGCGCGTTAAATTGATCCGCAATTTCTGCCGCCCAAGTCGTCGTATTGTTTGCGCTGATTGGCAGTGAAATATCAACAATTTCATTGCCTGTCGCATTAAACGTACGGAAACGGATGGTGTCACCCGCTTCTACTGGTCCAAAACCTTGCTGAACAAAGTAGCCCAGAGATGTCAGATTGTTGCCAGGTTCGGTTGGATCAACGGGTTCAGTCGGCGGCGTCGTGCCCGTTCCGTTTAACGTAATGTCACTACAGTTGTAGAAACCTTCACCAGCGACATCAATGCGCTGCCAACGAGTATAAAGCACCGCATCGCCGGAACGATCAGCAGGGAAAGTCACCTGAATACGGTAGCGTTTTTCCGCATCAACATACACATCACCTGCGGTGTCGATCAGCTCTAAATCACTCCAAGTAAGCGGTTTTGAATCATCATAGGTCGGCTTGGTGAGATAGAATTCCCAGTATGATGGGTTGTGCGGCGCCTTGCCGTAAAACACCAATTCAATCTGGTTATTTGCATCTGGCGTAACATTGGTGCGCTGCCAGTTTGGAGAAGGAATGTTCAAGCCTTTCTTAGCGGCATCGCCGGCAGAACACAGTTCGCCGTCACGGACTACGGCTTTGACATGCTCCATATCTCGGTAATTTGGTACGTTTGCTGCAATTTCACTGCGTTGCACAAACGGGTAAGCACCAGATTCTTCAAAAGCCGCTTTACACGCTTGGTTGGGGATCTCATTGGTCCAAAAACCACCGTCTAAATAACACGTATTCTGACGAGCACTTGGAAATTCTACCCAGCCGTGGGCGTTGACGTTAAATGAGCTCAATGCGGCAACAGCGCTTAAGCTCAAAAGAGGAAGTGTTACATGTGATTTCATCGTTCATCCTTAAATTTGCTTAAACCGCTCATGAACACAAGCGGTTTAAGCAAAACTAGCAGGATGAGATTATTTCGAAGGTGAGAATAAAGGTGGAAATTGTAAGAGTGCCATCTGCTTTCCAGCATTTGTTGTGTACTTATCTCATACTCGACTGACTCTTTCGAGTCACTTCAAATTCATGTGCCACAAAACCATGCCACTCTTGACCGACTAACGTTCGTCTTTCGGTGTGTCCATTACCACCATGGTTGTGATCGACTTGACGTGCTCACACTCACCCAGTACATCGGCATGGAACGCTTTATATGCGGCTAAACTTTGCGTTTCTACGCGTATTAAATATTCATTGGCTCCCGTAATATTGTGACATTCCACCACTTCATCCACAAAGCGCACGTGTTCTTCAAAACCAAGCTGTGCTTGCTTAGAGTGCGAGGCCAAACCAATCGACACGTAAGCGACAAAACCCACACCAAGTTGCTGATTATCCAGCACCGCTCGGTAGCCTTTGATCACGCCTTTACGCTCTAAATCTTGCACTCGGCGTAAGGTTGCAGACGGAGATAAACCAACGCGTTCCGACAGCTCTACATTGGAGATTCTTCCGTCTCGTTTGAGCACTTGCAATATTCTTTCGTCAAATCTATCCATGATGATGTTTCATTGCTTATTTAGTTTCTAATCATCAAATAAAAGCACAATATTGACCTCAGTTCTACTTATAGTTGTTCTCAACTTATCGAGAACTGATTCAAGGAACAATCTATGGAATATCATCAACTGGGCGCTTTGGCGTTGTTCGCTTTTGTCTCCACTTTTACGCCGGGTCCCAATAACATTATGTTGATGACCTCAGGGGCAAATGTCGGCTTTAAACGCACTATCCCACACATGTTGGGCATTACCTTCGGTTTTGGTGCCATGTTAATTTTGGTGGGCATTGGTTTGATGAGTCTCTTCAACGCTTACCCGATTACTCACTCCATTTTGAAAGTATTGAGCTTGAGTTATTTGCTGTACTTAACGTACAAAATCGCCACGAGCGGCAAAACCGAAGCAAAACACGATTTTCGCCCGATGTCTTTTTTAGGGGCGGTAGCATTCCAGTGGGTGAACCCAAAAGGTTGGTCGATGGCGTTGACGGCCATTACGGTATACACCAGTGGCGGTTCTTGGCTTGAACTGACTTTTATCGCCGGTATCTTCTGTTTAGCCAACTTGCCATCGGTAACATTTTGGACCGCGGCAGGCATGCAACTTCAACGCTGGTTGACCACATCTAGGCGTGTAAAAGGGTTTAACTATGGGATGGCAGCGCTTTTACTGCTGTCGACTATCCCAATGATATAGAAGACAAAATAGCCGTAAAACCGTGATCTAATACAAAGTTCAGGTAGATACTGAATCAATAATCACAATCTAACGCCACTTTTGGACAATGCCAGGGTCATAGTAGCGAAGCAATGCGCTATTTATTAAAAGCACACTAATTATAAGCCACAGCTATTTTTAATGTTCGTTGCTTGCTCGCAGTAACTGCGATGAATCTATCACCCTGGCCAAAAGCTCATGAGCTTAAGGTCCTTTACACAAGGAGCGTTACACAATGCACACTCGCAAGCTTTTTCTTGCTGCCACTTTTGGATTATTATTGGCGGGTTGCAGTCAAACATCCACCACAACCAATGCTGAAGTCATTCCACCCGAGTATCCAGTGGATTATTTCTTTAAAAACAGCGAAGTTTCTAGCTATCAAATCTCTCCTGCTGGTGACTACATCTCAATGATGAAGCCATGGCAAGACCGTAAGAACGTCTTTGTTTATCCCACAGATAACCCCGATCAGATAAAACGCGTCACATCCGTAACAGGGCGCGACATTGCATACTACTACTGGGTTGGCGAAGACACCGTAATTTACTCTCGTGATACGGGAGGAGATGAGAACTTTTATCTCGTGACGGTTAATGTCAAAACAGGCGAAGAGAAAACCATCACACCGACATCCGGTGTTGTGGCATACGTTATCGACACACTAGACAATCAACCCGATGACATTTTGATTTCGAGTAACGAGCGTAACCCGCAAGTATTTGATGTTTATCGACATAATCTAAAAACAGGCGAAAATACTCTCGTCGCGCAAAACCCGGGCAATGTGCGCTCATGGGGTACCGATCACGATGGCAACATTCGTGTCATCACCACATCAGATGGTGTTAATACCTCCGTTTTATATCGCGATACGGTTGAAGATGAATTTAAGCCGCTAAAAAATCTCACTTTCAAAGAGAGCTTTAGCCCCATTTCATTCACGCCGGACAACAAAAACTTATATGTGGCATCACGAATTACGCGTGATAAATCAGCCATCGTTGAATACGATGTAAAAGCCAATAAAGAAATACGAGAAATCTTCTCTCACCCGGAAGTTGACGTGAGTAGCGCTCATTACTCTGAAGCGCTTAATAAGCTGGTTTCAGTCTCTTACGTGACAGATAAAAACCACTATCACTTCTTAGATGATTCCTACCAACAAACCTTCGAACGCCTCTCAGAGAAACTGCCAAATGTAGAAATTTCTGTAACCAGTGCGACGCGAGATGAAAGTAAAATGATTGTCGTCACCTACAGCGATGTCGATCGACCAAATTACTACTTCTACGATCGTAAAGCAGATAAATTGGAGAAATTGGCAGAAAACGCTCCATGGCATAAGCCAGAACATATGGCGAAGATGACGCCTATCCAATACACCGCTCGCGATGGAGAAACCATTCATGGCTACCTAACGCTGCCGAAGGGTCGAGAAGCCAAAGATCTGCCTTTGCTTGTGCTCCCACACGGTGGTCCATGGGCTCGTGATCACTGGGGATTTCAGCCTGAGGTACAATTATTCGCTAATCGTGGTATCGCCGTGCTGCAAATGAACTTCAGGGGCTCAACTGGTTATGGTCGCGAGTTTTGGGAGAAGTCGTTCAAGCAATGGGGACAATCCATGCAGGATGACATTACCGACGGTGTCAAATGGGCTACCGAACAAGGTTACGCACAAGATGGCAACGTATGTATTTATGGTGCCTCTTATGGCGGCTACGCAACTCTGGCGGGGGTGACATTCACTCCTGATTTATATAAGTGCGGAATCGACTACGTTGGCGTATCTAACTTATTTACCTTTATGGACTCCATTCCACCTTATTGGGCACCATTCCTTGCAATGTTACACGAGCAAGTAGGCAATCCGAATGATCCTGAAGATGCGAAAATGATGAAAGCCTACTCACCAGTGTTCCATGTCGACCAAATTAAGGCACCCTTATTGGTTCTACAGGGAGCACAAGATCCACGCGTGGTGAAGAGCGAGTCAGACCAAATCGTTAATGCACTACGTGAACGAGGCGTCGAGGTCGAATACATCGTGAAGGAAAATGAGGGGCACGGATTCCGCTCTTTGGAGAACCGTCTTGATGGTTATCAAGCGATGGATAGATTCCTAAAAACACATTTACTTGAGCAAACTCAGTAAGCCTTTACATCGTTAAGTTCGAAAGGGCATGTTGGCGTGCCCTTTCTTATTTTTTCTACGTATTTTGCTCGCCCCAGTCCCCAGTACTACTGCAATACTCCAATAATCCAGCTCAATTCACAGTGTAAATTTATATAAAGACACTACCCTCTTATGAGAGATCTTGATAACCTTAAATGAGAAAGAGAATAATTATCGAGTAGAGTCAAAGATGAAGAAGAAGCCTCAACCTAAAACGATTGTTGTCACAGATACAGAGACAATTACCCCAAATATGCAGCGTATTACTTTGCAAGGTGAAGCGCTAAGCCAGTTTCCACGCGACTGCGAAGGTAGCTACATCAAGCTATTGTTCAATGAGATGGGCGGTACCGATTTGAACACGCTAAGCGACGATGACCGACCATTAATGCGAACCTATACTATTCGTCGTTTCCATCCGGAAACACACACCATCGAAGTCGATTTTGTCCGCCACACCACACAAGATTTACAGTGTGGCTTTGCCGCGCGTTGGGCGATGGCCGCACAAAAAGGCGATACGATTAATATCGTAGGTCCAGGCAGTATCTCTAATTTGAATACCGAGGCTGACTGGTTCTTTATGGCCGCCGATATGACAGCACTTCCTGCTCTTTCAGCGAAAATTCGTACGCTACCAGAAGAGGCAAAAGGCTACGCCGTGATCAGTGTGATGTCTGCGGCCGACATCCAGCCTCTGCACGCACCAGCTGGTATAGAGCTAATTTGGCTTACAGAAGGTCAAACCCTAGCAGAAGCGGTACGCGAACAAAAATGGCTAGATGGGGACGCCGCAGTATGGTGTGCCTGTGAGTTCGATTCAATGCGCGCGCTGCGCCAATATTTCCGCAATGAGAAAGAAGTCGAACGCGAGAATATCTACATCAGCAGCTATTGGAAACAAGGCGTGTCGGAAGACGGGCACAAAGTGATTAAACGTGAAGACGCGGAATCCAATCAATAGTGGTTCATGTCTTTTCGATTCCAGCTCTCATCCCAATAAAAACGCCCGGCATCACCGGGCGTTTTTCATCATCATGTTTGACGTAATCAGTGTTTGTAAGACTCCGGCACGTCCGCAATGTAAATCGCAGGAACGCCTTCAAAGTCACTGGTAAACAACACACCATCATCGTTCGGTGTGAATGACGGATGCGGGTGAGTAATTTGGCGATCGCCATCCAACACATCCCAAGATGTGCTGTGCTTACACAGTTTTTGCGCCGATTTCGCTTTTGTGTTCAATACATACAAGAACGGGTCATTTTCGATGTTGTAGCTGTCCGCGTCTGCAACATCAACTGGCGCATCGCAACCATCACCAACCATCAAAGAACCATCGAAGTTACTCATAAGGTGAGAACAAGGTGGCATCACCATCACTTCTTCATTCTCTAATGTCTCTGGGTTGGCTTTGTAAATCACGCGATCAGTTTGACCTTTGAAGTAAGAAACGTACGCCATTGCGCTGCCATCTGGAATCCAGAACTCGTGCGTGCACGATTCACCTTCTGCGTGCTCTTTGATTTTACGAACGTTGCTGCCATCTTCATTGACCAGCCACATGCGCGCATCCACCAAATCATGCGGACCTTCATGACAGAAACCAACCGTTGAGTCATCAAACGGACGGTAAATTGGGTGACCTAGCCACGCAGTGTCTTGATGGATCACCTCCAGCTCACCGGTTTCGATATCCACTTTAATTAGGCGACAAGTTGGATTGGTGTGGTAGAACTCGGCAAACTTTTCCCACGATGTCAGCGGTTGCCAATCACGTTTTAGAATCTCGATGCCGACTAACTTGGTACAGTCAGAATTTGCCACCCAAGTACCGTAGCCTTTCCACTCTTCATCGACCGTATAAATGACTTGTTCTTCCAGCGTCTCTAAATCGACTTTCATCAAATTCAGTTCGTTTTTCACGTAGAAAAATGCACGCTCATCCGTCGAAATGAAACCGCCAAAGGTGTTGTCACCTTTACCTTCCGTCAGTTGGACTGCTTGTTGCGTTTCAAGGTTAAGCAGGTAATAGTTGCGATTTCCGTCGAAATCACCTGCAAACAGCAGCTTTTTTCCATCCTGAGTAAAGCACTTCTGGTAAAAGTAGTTACGGTGACAAATCACGTCCGTTGGCGTTAATCGCGTCACTTTCACTTGGGTATCACTATCAACAAACGTTTCGAAGTTGAGAGTAATCACATCACCTTTAGCCATAATATATCTCCACAAAAGGGCTGCCCAAGCGAGGGCAGCCAAAACAAAAATTCAGATTATTGGGTCGTTGTCGCGGCTACTTTAGAGGGCTGCGTGTCTAGCTTGGCACTCTTCTTCAAGCCGTAGCCCACAGCAAAGACTGACGCTGCACAAGCAAGGAACAATAAGCGGCCCCATAGTGGGTTTGGAATCAACACCATCAGTGTTAAACCTGCGGCCATGTAGATAACCAGCGTACCCAATTTCGCGCGTTGCATGCGGTCAACAATGTCTTGGCCTTCTTCTGCAACACACTCGGTGTCCACATCTTTAAAGAATTCCGCCGTTGTCTCTTTGTGCGTGTCTGTTTCTTCTTTGTAGAACAGAGTCGATAGGCAGAAGAAACCAGCAGTAAAGACAAGGTGAGCAGCAATGGTGATCATTGTGCGCATTTCACCTGCTTCGCGGCGTGTTAGCTCATCCATACCGAACCAGCTACCAACAAATTCTGGAGTGAAGATTTTCACCACTGACCAAGAGACAAGCATACCAACCACAACTGTTGCCCATGGTGCCCATTTCGGCGTTCTGCGAATGATGATGCCAAGGAACAATGGAACTAGGATTGGTGATTGAAGTAGCGTCGCCACTTGCATCATTAGATCAAACAAGCTTAGGTGCTTCAGTGAGTTGAAGAACTGAGCCATCATGATAACGAGGATGCCGTTCACCAAACATGCGATTTGACCAGCACGCAGTAGCTCTTTATCCGAAGCTTGGCCTTTACGCACGATGTTTGAGTAGAAGCTGCGAACGAAAATACCTGAGTTACGGTTTAGTGCAGAGTCCATCGAAGACATGGTCGCCGCAAACAGACCTGCCATGAGCAGACCAACGGTGCCTAGAGGCATTGTTTCACGAGCGAAGACAAGGTAAACCGCATCGCTTGCTTTCGCACCCAATGATGAGTATTGCGTTGCTGCATCTGGGTACAGGATTGCTGAAGCCCAAGGTGGGATGAACCAAATTACCGCGCCAAATAGCATCATCACAAGCGCCATCAGCGCAGCTTTGCTTGCGTTTTTCGAATCTTTCGCGTTAAGGAAACGGTAAGACTCCTGCATGTTGTTGATACTTTGCAGCTGTTTCACTACGAAGAAGATGAACGTACAAACTAACAGTAGTGGGTAGTTCATATCTGGGCCCATGATGAAGCCACCAGGGAAGTTCTCAACGATCTCGCCAGGGCCACCAACGACGTACAATGCAACTGCCGCACAAGCAATGGAGATAACCGCAACTACCAGCGTTTGAATAAAGTCCGACGCCACTACGCCCCACGCACCACTCAGCAATGAGATAGCCAATACCGCAAGGCCAGTCACCCAAATGGTAGTCACGATGTCGGCATTAAATACCGCAGAAGCAAACACACCCAAACCGTTTAGCCAAACACCCGCGTTAATCACACTTAATGGAATGATTACCCAAGTGAAAAACTGCTCGTTAGTGTTACCAAAGCGGCGTTTTACCCCTTCAGTCGGCGTATCGACACGCATTTGGCGGAAGCGGCGAGCAAAGTAGAAGTAAGCGAAAACATACGCCACCATGTTGCCAACAAACACGGCCAATACCGCGAAACCATCGTTAAACGCTTTACCCGCTGCACCGGTAAACGTCCATGCAGAGAACTGAGTCATAAATGCTGTGGCACCAACCATCCACCAAAGCATCTTACCGCCCCCGCGGAAATAGTCGCTGGTACTATTGCTTGCCATTTTTTTGAACAGCAAGCTGATTGCCACCATCAGGGCAAAGTAGCCTGCTATTACTAAGTAATCGTATTCCATAATAGAATCCTCGAAACGCTGTTTTAATTTAGATAAATTATATTTTCAAAAAACAAAACTAACTGAGACAAAAATCAAAACAACGGTTCATTTTTTTATTTTTTGCGCTCAAACGTGATGAAGATCAATAGTGAGCGTCTTGTAAATAATTGCGGATCCATACTCGTCGTTGCTGCATTCCCTTAGTTAATCTTAGAACCAAAAAGAGATTGTCACTGACAAGTCGAAAAGCGTAAAAATGCGACCGTTGTAAGGTGAGTTTTGACGAAAAAAAGGGCTCCTGAGAGCCCGTGGTTACTCGTTAGTGAATAAGTTGCTTAAGCTGCATCGCCTCTTGCTTACCCGGAATGGCTTGTTGGGTATCAATCACTGACGCTTGCTTTAATGGCGCGAGCATTTTGCTGTCGACCGCTTTGCCATCACTGGTGTAAGTCGTGCCATTTTCGACCAACGCATTGCCAGTCGATTTCGCACTGTTGATCACGTCGTCATATTTGCTGCTGACATGGAATCGGTAAGAACGGTTATTGGTGAACGTGCCTTGCTCAATCTCGCCGGAATATGGGCTCTTACGGAACAAGTAGTTGAAGCGCTTGTTATCAATCGACACGTTGTCGCTCAATACCAGTGCACCAGGGTTAAAGTTGTCCGTAAATCCGTCCATGTTGTTATTGAAAGACAAGCTGTTTTTCACCACATGTGGAACCGGAATCCCCTCGCCGCCTAGCTTGAAGCCGTTACCAATCGTGCCACCCTTGTTGGCAACATCGAGTGTGCGCCCGTTGCTGAACGAGATGGAATCCAAAATAGTCACCGCACCGTTTGCGCCATCTTCCACTTTGTTGAACAAGTCCCAACCGTCATCAATGTTGTGGTGAGACAAACAACGGATGAAAGTGTTGCCATCGCCGATACGCATCTTGGCAGCAAAACCGTCTGCGTTGATCTGCGAAGGATCCATGTTGTTGTAGCTTTCGCTTTCAATCACTTGGTTGTAACTTGCCCACAGTGCGCGGCCAATGTTTTCAGGAGAGGTGATCACGAAACCAGTATCTGGCGCGCCGTGTGTCACCATTTTTTCGAAGGTGTTGTGGCTACCATGAACAATGAACTGCGCACCCGCAACTTCAATACCTTGGTAATGCCAGTAATTTGCCTCGTGACGAAGTTCCGAAACAAAGCGAACATTGTCTCCTTCCGCACGTAGGTGCTTGAGCTTGTCGGCACTGCCACTCGCCGTCAGCGGGATCTCCATCCCTTGGTAGTCACCATCTTTCAAAATGATGGTGCCACCAGTAGGAAGCAGTTCTACTGCGGTTGCTAAATCAAGCGGTTGCGCTTGAGATCCATTGCCTTTGTCGCTTCCGTTTGGTGCAACATACAGCGTCATTGGGTCTGGCAGAGAAACAACGTCAACGCTGTAACGGTGCGCTTGTGTCTCTTTGTTTCGGCCGTCAATGGCGGTGAATCTCACTTCCATTTGATTCGCGCTGCTATCAAGTGTCAGCCACTGGCTGAACAGCTCGCCCGCCGTCACGGTTTGCTTCGCAACCACTTTGCCATTGTGCAGAACTTCAAATTCGCCCGAGTAGTTGGCACGAGCTTGAACCGGATACTCTTTGGTTGCAGAGCGAGGTGAAGAAGCGATTTGGAATACCAGTTCTCCCTGCTTGGCCGCGTATTTTGGAGCGTCCACGGTATCCGCCGCAGCAAGCTGCAAATCGACATTGCTCACCGTCATTTTTGCATTGCGTGACGCAAAGAAGCCGACGTATTGCGAGTCTGAGTTTTGCATTTCAACGATATTGGCATTCGCGCCTTTTACCGCTTGCTCAACGAATTTTTCGCCATTACGGTAGCTGACTTTGAAACCATCATTGGTGCGTGTCAGCGTCATGCGGTAGGTTTCAGCCGTGCCGTAAGACACCCCTTCCACATAATCGACACGGCTTAAACGGTTACCCGGCGTTCCCCAAGGTTGATAAACGCCTTCACGAAACGATGCGTTGATGTTGGTCATGCCATCGTTCGTGCGGGTGTGAGAACGCATTAGGTTCATCACCATGTTCGATGCAGACGGAAACTCTTCATGGCCCTCAGGTTGCGGCACTAAACGCTCGGCACCTAGAATGTCGCGCACCATCAAACCTGCGCCTTCTTGGCGGTTGGGTGTCGCGCCTGTTTCCGGGCCAAGCTGTTCAAGCACCACATCGGCACTGAGGGTAAAGTTCACATCAGTTGGTAGCTCGGTGTAGTAAAAGGTGAGTCCTTCATGCGAGTTAGCTAACTTGCCGCCGCGGCTTTCAATGGTAAATGTGGACGCTAACTTACCAGCAGCGACAACATCACCATTGACCGTCACTTGGTTCACGCCGACTTTTTCCGGCAAAATGGTTGAGCCAAAGTTCATGTCGGTCGATTGACCAAAAGTGATCGCTTTCCAAGTCAGGTCTTCGACCTTAATCTCAGCAGCGTGTGCGGCTGGGGCCAATATGGCCGCCAGACACAAGGCTAAAGTGTGTTTTTTCATGGTCACTTTTCCTTGTTAGAAGTTGTATTTCAAACCGACACGGAAACGAGGAACATATTCATCTTTAAACTCTGAGCCGTCACCCTTGTGCGTGATAGCCGCGATAGCGAAGAATGGAATCACGCCACTTTCTAACTTGGTGTATTCGCCTTTAAAGTCGATCAGCTGATCATGACCTTTGTCTTTCCAGCCACCTTCACCGCCATGAATATCTTTGTACTCCGCTTCTACGCCAAGCTTGCCCCATTCAAACTTACGGTTTGCGTAAAGGTTGAGCTGGTTGTAACGCGAGTCGTCCGTGTTTTTGTACCCATGACGAATACGCGCAGCGACATCCCACTCGTCATTGATTTTGTACGCGCCAGTCAAGTTGTACTTGAACACTGACGCACCCGATGGGCTGGCATCAATGTTAATGCCCGGCGTTAGAGAGAAATTGTCGGTCGCTTTCCAACGGTAGCTCACGCCAGTTTCATGGCCTGCATTGCCCATGTGACCATCTTTGTAGTTCCATTTTGCTTCCACGCTAAAACCGATTTGGTTGTCGAAACGGTGAGAAACGTAAATACGATCTCGATGTTCGTCACCATCACGATCAGGCACATATTCATGACGAATATCCACCGATGCGGCAGCCGCTAAACCAGAAGTCATTGCAAGTAAGAGTGCAGAAGTAAGGTATCTAACTTTCATTTTGAAACACCATTTTATTTTATAAAAAATCTTGTTTTAATATATTCATTATTACGTACTGATAAAGTTCTTATCGGTATTTTTGTGATCTTTAAAACGGTGTTTTAATTTTTTCGTGAGCTATGGCACATGACTTTATTGGATTCGATGATCGTAATGATCTATCTGCTCTTTATTGGGTTCGCTGCGTGGCTATTTCGCCGCTTTTCCACCTCGTCGAACGACTTCCTTCAAGGTGGAGGAACCATGATGTGGTGGATGGCTGGCGCGACCGCATTCATGACGCAATTTTCAGCGTGGACGTTTACGGGTGCCGCTGCCAAAGCGTATGAAGATGGCATCAGCGTGATGTTCATCTTTTGGGGAAATGCGTTGGGATTTTTCGTCGCGGCGGCGTTTTTTGCGCGTCGCTATCGAAGGTTACGCGTAGAAACTGCCATGGAAGTGATTCGAGTGCGGTTTGGCCACACATCAGAACAGCTATTCACATGGTTAAGCTTTCCGCTGACTTTGATCGCCTGTGCTATTTGGATGAACGGATTGGCGTCTTTTTTCTCTGCCGTTTTTGCCATTGAGATGTCGACCACCATTCTCGCTATGGGGGTGATCGTCACTTTGATCGCCGTGAGCGGAGGCGCGTGGACGGTGTCTGTGACGAATGTGATTCAATTAATTTTGCTGATCGCCATTACTCTAGTGATCGGCTATACCGCACTGCAACGCTTTGACTCACCAAGCGAAGTGTTTGCGTACACCACGCCAATTTATGGTGAACAGATCAGGATTCCGTCTCTGTTTGTGATGTGGGCAATCGCCATGCTGCTGCAACAAACCATGAGTAATAACCACACCTTGAGCTGCTATCGCTTTCTGACCACCGCCAACGATAAAGACGCCACCAAGGCCGCATTCGTTGCTGGTGTGCTGTTTGTTTTTTCCCCTGTACTGTGGTTTATGCCAGCGTGGTTCGTGGCAGCACAAAACATCGATTTACTGGCGATCTATCCTGCACTAGAGCAGAGTGCGAACAACGCCGCTTATCTTTACTACATCCAACATTACATGCCTCAAGGTTTACTCGGATTGGTGATGGTGGCATTGGTGGCCGCGACCATTGCTCCGCTCTCATCAGCACACAACCGCAACGCTGGCATTGTGGTCAAAAGCCTCTACCAAGTGTGGTTCAACCCAAATGCTACCAGTCGTCAGCAGTTGATGGTTGGAAAAATTGCGACGATAGTATCTGGCGTATTAGCCACGGTCACAGCTTTGCTGCTGGCGTCTGTTGAGTCGTACAGCTTGTTCGACATGATGATTGTGTTCGCGGCGTTCATTCAGATGCCAATCAACATCCCATCTCTGCTTGCACTCGTCAGTTTGAAAACATCGAACTGGTCGGGATGGGCCACCGTTATGGTCGGATGCGCAGTATCGCTCTTTATGATGTTTATCTTTGATGTACAGTGGCTCTCTTCCTCACCGTTAACGCCAAGAGAAAGCAAAGACCTGTCCGTGGTCGCAACGCTTGCCGTTCATTTACTGGTGACGGGAGGCTTCTTCCTGTCTACTCGGGTCTTTTATGCCAAAGAGTCACCATCAATCCAGCAAAGTCGCACTGCACTTGCGATTCAACTAGCCACACCGATCAGCGACGAGGAGCAATCCCCTATCAATCATAAGCAAGGACTTTATGTCGGCTCCATCACAGCGTCGGCGGGCATGTTACTGATTCTTGCCGGCGTCGTGTTAGCGGGCTCTTCTCAATCCATCTTTGTCGCAATTGGCTGCATCGTGTTGCTGTTTAGCTTGTTCCTACTACAACCTATCCAGCACTCTAAACGTGCTTGGCAGAAACAAAAAACTAAGTAAGTAAATGGGTAAGTAAACCGTATTGGGCGCGTTGTTTTGTGTCGCGCCTAGTGGAAAGCTGGCTTTTTAACTCGCCAAAACTGCACATAAAAAAACGCCTACGGTGGAGCCGCAGGCGTTGGCAAATTGCTCAAAAGATCGTTCGACTATCTACGATAGTTCTCGGCGCTAACCGGGGTGAGGAATTATTCGATAATTCCCGCAACTTCACGAACCAGCTTCGCCAGTTCATCCCATTGCTCGTTGTCAATCAAATCGCCGGGTACCATCCAAGTACCACCACACGCTAAGACTGAAGAAATAGACAAGTAATCTTTAACATTGCTTGGGCTCACGCCACCGGTTGGCATGAATTTTACAGGATAAACCGCAGATAATGCTTTTAGCATCGCGACGCCGCCTGACGGTTCTGCTGGGAAAAACTTCAGCGTACGCAGACCCATTTCCATTGCTTGTTCAACCAAGCTTGGGTTGTTGACACCAGGGACGATGGTCACGTTACGCTGTTGGCAGTATTTCACTGTAGTTGGGTTGAAACCTGGGCTCACAATAAAGTCCACGCCCGCATCAATCGCTTCATCCACTTGCGCGCTTGTCAGCACAGTTCCCGCGCCAATCAACATCTCTGGGTACGCTTCGCGCATGTTTTTGATCGCTAAAGCGGCATCCTCAGTACGGAACGTCACTTCAGCACATGGCAGGCCATTTTCAATCAGCACCTGTGCCAGTTTCACTGCCTTGCCTGCGTCTTTGATCGCGATAACAGGGACTACTTTAATTTCTGAAAGTTGTTGGTTCAGATCTTTCATTTCATCGTTCCTTAAATAGTTGGCATCGCTTGGCTTGGAATGATCGCGCCGCGATGTTGAATAACCGTGCAAGCCACTTTGTGCCCAGCAAGCGCAGACTCAGCAACGTCTCCGCCTAAAATTCGTTTTGCAAGATAACCCGCACTAAAAGAATCACCCGCCGCCGTGGTATCCACCACAGCATCAACCTTCAAGGCCGCAACGGTGTGTTGTTGATCTTGCGTCACAACAAAGCAGTCGTCCGCGCCACGTTTCACAATGATCTCTTTAACGCCAAAGTTTTTCGTGCGGCTGATCGCTTCATCTTCGTGCTTATCTCCCCACAGCATGACCTCGTCATCGAAGGTCAAAAATGCCATGTCGGTGACGCTGAGGATCTTTGAGTAAAAATCACGAGCTTGCTCGATGTTAGGCCAAAGCTTAGGACGGAAGTTGTTATCGAATGCGATTTTCACACCTTCTTTACGGCACATTGTTAGCAGCTCAATCAACATCTGACGACAATCGTCCGAGATGATCGCCAAGCTAATGCCACTCAGGTAGATCATTTGATGCTGGCAAAGATCTTTCACCAACGACAACAATGCTCGTTCACGCAACCAGTATTTTGCTGCCGCATCATTACGCCAGTAAAAGAAGCTACGCTCGCCATCTTCGGCGGTTTCAATCGCGTAAATGCCTGGCAATTTATCTTCAGAAAGGTAGACCATGTCCGTATTGATCCCCTCTTCACGCCATGCCGTTAGCATTTCACGACTAAACGGATCATGCCCTAATCCCGTCACATACGAAGTTTCGACCCCGTGTTGTTTGGTTAAACGAGAAAGGTACACCGCGGTATTGAGCGTATCACCGCCAAAACCTTGCTGTAGCACGCCGTCATGTTTTTTAAGCTCCACCATACATTCGCCGATGATGGCGACACGACTGATTGGGTTCATGGGAAGTCTCCTCAGTATTTGATGTCGCCATTATTGCAATTACAAAACCAGTTAACAATAAAAATAAAACAACGGTTCATTTATTTCGTGAGCTTGATCTATCTGCGTGCTTTCTCGGCCAGATTTTGTAGCCATGCAGAGAGCAATTGCGGCCACGCCGCGACAGGCAAACCTTGTGCATCGCGAATGCCAAAACCGTGTTTACCTTGCTCAAACAAGTGCATTTCGGTCGCGATTTCGTGCTGGCGAAGTGCTTGCCAAAACACGAGGCTGTTTTCCACACTCACAGCGGTATCATCACTGGCATGTAAAAGAAAACAAGGCGGCATGTCTGACGTCACCTGTTTTTCTAGCGAGAATCGGAGAAGGTCAGATTCACGTTCTAAATTAGCCAGTAACTCGGCACGCGAGCCCATGTGCGCAATGTCGGTGTTCATACTGATCACCGGGTACATCAAAGCGCAAAAATCGGGCTTGGCAGATACACGGTCCGCCTCATCTTGAAGAGGATAAATATCCAATGCGTGATTCGTCGCTAAGCTCGCTGCAACGTGTCCGCCAGCCGAGAAACCTAACACACCAATCGATGATAAATGAGACGCCAAAGGCAACCGACGCACCAAACGCATTGCTCGCTGCGCGTCCGCCAGTGGCGTCCAAGCTCCAAATTCGTGCCCTTCGTTTGGCATGCGATAGGTCATCACAAACACGGTAAAACCTACTTGGTTCAGCACGCGTGCGCTGTCCGCCCCTTCTTTATCCACCGAGACTCGCTGATAACCGCCACCAGGCATCAATAAAATACCAATCCCGTTGGATTGCTCTGGTTCAAACACGACAATTTCGGGATGCGTGATGTCAAACACTGCGCGATCTGGTAACAACTCGTTCGGATTTCTTTCTTGATAACTTTGCACCAGATGGGAGGGGATTTGAGGCTCAGACCATAAAGGCAAAACGGGATGCTCAGGAAACCAAGTCTGTAGTGAAGTAATCGGCGCAACGTGCATGGCATTTTCTCCAGCTTAAAAACAAAAAAAGCCAGCTCAATGGCTGGCCTTAACCTATTTCCCGATAAAATGAGTGCTTAGTCTAGTAGCGACTTCACATATTCTGCAATTTCAGGCACTTGGCAGTGCGCAAAGAAACACTCTTGGAATTGCGTGCTGCCTACTGCAGTTTTCACTAGCTCTTGGTCGATAGCACGTAGACCTTCAACCACGTCTTTTGCTACCGCTGATTTCACGTTGTTTAGGATAGCCGCGTTCGCTTGCTGAGGTGCTGCACGCTCAATTGGGTAACCTTCGCCGCGTTTGCCTGTGAACGCTTTTTCGAAGATGTAACGAACGTTCAATTCACCCGCCCAACCAAAACCTTTCGCAAATGCTAGAGAAATCGCGTTGCCGTTATTGATTTGGTTGAACAGGAACGCGTCTGATGGCTCTAGGCAGTAACCACAAACAACGCCAGGGTGTAGGTTGCAAGACATCAATGCACCTTGGCCAGTACCACAACCAGTTACCACGAAGTCCACAGCTTTTGAGTTCAGCAGAATGCTCGCCATGATACCTAGGTGAATGTAAGTTAGGTGATGGTCGTTTTCATCCGTCATACCAACGTTGAAAACATCGTGACCAAGGCCACCTGCTACTGAGTTAAGCTCACCAGCCACCATTGCGTTTTTCGCTGCTTGGCTGTTTTCCATCATTAGTGCAATTTTCATGTGTTACTCCTGCGGAAACTCCGCATTCAAATTTCAATTCTTAAACAAAATCTTTGCGCATTGGGGTGAAAGTATCGATAAGTACACCCGCTTTCAGACAAACACAGCCATGCTCAATGTTTGGCTCTTTGTACATAGTATCGCCCGTTTTGACGATTTTTTTCTCATCACCGATGGTGAATTCAAACTCACCAGAAAGCACGTAAGTCAGCTGCTCGTGCGGGTGTGAGTGCATCGCACCAATTGCACCTTCTTCAAAGTGCACTTCTACCGACATCATGTTGTCGCTGTGTGCCAGTACTTTGCGTGAAATCCCTTCGCCGAGATCTTCCATCGGAATGTCTTGGTTAAATACGAACATGGTTCACCTAATAACTTGATTGATTAATCATGGATTCTGATTGCTGACGATGTAAGCGATAAATCGTCAATAAATTCATCACGATCACGGTCATTTCTAACAGCGTTCCACCAATGGAACCCACCAGAATATTATTGGTTAGCCAGCAAGACGCGCCGAGCAAAAAGCCAATGCGCATCCTGATCCCTGACAAGCAGAACACCGAGTATGTACCAATCACCGTCCCGATAATCGGCCATAAATCACGCCATTGCTCTGCTACCCAAAAGCCACTGACTAAACTGATCACAATAAAGACAGCAGCGACTCGTTTCGACGAGACAAAAATCGCCGTGGTCGTTCTGAGCGCCGACAGCAATGCGCTCAGCGCAGAGGCCATCGAGCCCAGCAATAAAAAGTGGAGAAGATGATTGAGGTTAAAAATCAGCATCAAGATTTTTAGGTGCCTGTCATTCTTCTGGTAGAAGACGGAGAATCCCAAACCAAAACTAATAAACCCTAAAGCTTGCGCTAATATAGTGGTATCCACCATCACCTTCTCGCAACTCGATTAGCGCGCTAGCCAGCCACCATCTACTGCGATGGTGTAGCCGTTGATGTAATCCGCAGCTTTAGATGCTAGGAATACACAAGGGCCAGCTAGATCTTCTGGCGTACCCCAACGAGCAGCAGGAATACGGTCTACGATTTCTTTGTTGCGCTGTTCATCGGCACGCAATGCCGCCGTGTTGTTGGTTGCCATGTAACCCGGAGCAATCGCGTTTACGTTGATGCCGTGGCTTGCCCATTCGTTCGCCATTAGGCGAGTCACACCCATTACGCCACTTTTAGACGCAGTGTAAGAAGGCACGCGAATACCGCCTTGGAAAGAAAGCATTGATGCGATGTTGATGATCTTGCCGCCTTCACCTTGCGCGATGAACTGTTTTGCAACCGCTTGAGACATAAAGAACACAGACTTCACGTTGATGTTCATTACGTCATCCCAATCTTGCTCAGAAAACTCGATGGCATCGTTACGACGAATGATGCCCGCGTTGTTTACTAAGATATCAATGCGACCAAGTTCGGTTACTGCGCGGTCAACGATAGTTGGGATGTCGTCTAGTTTCATTAAGTTAGCGCGGATATCGACAAACTTACGGCCTTCAGCCTCTACTTTCTCAATCGTTTCTGTTGGTTCGCTGATGTTTACGCCAACAATGTCACAGCCCGCTTTTGCTAGACCAAGCGCCATACCTTGACCAAGGCCAGTGTCACAACCAGTAACAATGGCCACTTTTCCCTCAAGGTTAAATGAATCAAGAATCATGTCGTTTTCCTCAATAGTAGGTAATGTCGTGATTTGGCGTCTTGGCCATGTCACTTTGTATGCATTCATCCTGACCCAAAAAGAAACTGTTTGCAATTTTTTTTGAAAAGGCGTTTTAAAAATATTGATTACGATCTTGTTTTTCTGGATTCTTTAATTGCGCGGTTTCAAATTTTTGAAAAGGCATTTTAAAAATACTGGTTCTTAAATTTTTCAGCGATATAATGCAGAAAACTAAGAATGAAAGGGGCAACAATGGAAAAGTCGACTCAGCCTGAAGCGGTTTCGTCAGTACTTAAGGTTTTTCATATTCTTCAAGCACTTGGTGAACAGAAAGCCATCGGCGTTTCAGAGCTTTCACAACGTCTAATGATGTCGAAAGCGACTACTTACCGTTTTCTGCAAACCATGAAATCGCTCGGTTACGTGTCTCAAGAAGGCGAAGCGGATAAGTACTCTCTAACACTTAAGCTGTTCGAGTTGGGCGCAAAATCGCTTGAGTACGTCGATCTGATCGAACTGGCCGACAAAGAAATGCGCCACATTTCAGAACAAACCAACGAAGCCTTGCACCTTGGTGCGCTGGATGAAAATGCCATCATTTACATCCACAAAATCGACTCTGGCTACAACCTACGCATGCAATCGCGCATCGGTCGTCGCAATCCGCTCTATAGTACTGCTATTGGTAAAGTGCTGCTTTCTGAGCGCGATGAAAGCTTCGTTCGTGACGTATTGAGCGATGTTGAGTTCATTAAGCACACAGAAAAAACATTGGAAAACACCGATCAAGTGCTAGAAGAATTGGCGAAAGTGCGCGATTTCCACTATGCAGAAGATAACGAAGAGCAAGAACCAGGTCTTCGTTGTATCGCTGCGCCGATTTATGACCGCTTTGGTCAAATCATTGCTGGCTTGTCTATCTCATTCCCAACCATCCGTTTCGATGAAGAGAGAATGGAATATTACGTCGGCTTACTGCATCAAGCAGGTAAAAACATTTCTGAGCAATTGGGTTACCACGATTACCCGGCATAATCAGAAACAAGAGGCAGCCGCGAGGCTGCTTTTTTTGCCACTTAGAACAATGTTGAAACACCGGTTCATTTTAGAGGTAAACCATGGGCACATCCGTCACTCCAAACATCTTCGACTTTTTAATCAAAATTGACCCCTTTGATAAACTGCCAGAACCTGTGGTTGAAAGCATCGCGAATTCCGTCAAGGTCAAGTATCTCGTGAGGGGCGAAACCATCGGTTTTAGCGCCTTGTGCGATCAACGTTACCTCTACATCATCCGAACCGGTGCCATTGAACAGCGCACGCCTAACGGCGAACTGCGTGCGCGCCTTGGGCAAGATGACCAATTTGGTTTTACTTTCCTCGACCCACTCGAAAATGCCGAAGATGGTTACCAAGCGGAAGCGATTGAAGATTCATTGCTCTATTTGATCCCCCATTCTGAGCTAAAACTGGTCAGCGAAGAACACCCAGAATTTGCCGACTATTTTGCCGCCCAAGCCAATGTGCGCTTGAGTTCTGCGGTGAAGTACGTTTGTCGGAAAGAAGAAAAAGGGCTGTTCTTTCGTACTGTTGGCGAGATCGCCAGCGAAAACATTGCGATTGTCGATGTGAACGACTCTATCCGCAGTGTGGCGCAAACCATGTGCGGCAAACAACGCAGCTCCTGTGCCGTTGTGATGAAAGAAGGCGAAATTATTGGCTTAGTCACCGACCGAGATATGACGAAATCGGTCGTCGCGCAAGACATGGATACCAATCAGCCCATTGCCGACGTGATGACGCCAAACCCTGTGTTGATCGAAGACGATGCTAAAGTGATTCAAGCCATTTCCTTGATGCTGCAGTACAACATTCGCTGTTTGCCCGTGGTACATGGCAAGCAAGTGAAAGGACTTCTAACGACAACACATTTAGTGCATAACCACCGCACGCAGTCTTTGTTCTTAATTGAGAAAATCAAATACGCGAGTTCACTCAACGCGCTGGCGGCTTTGAAAGAAGAACGTCAAACCATTTTCCAAGCGTTGGTGGAAAGCGGTGTGAGTGCGGAAATTCAGGGTCGGGTGATGTCGATGATCATGGACGCTTTCACGCGCCGCATCATCCAGCTCAATGAAGAACTGTTGGGCCCACCTCCATGTGATTACGCGTGGTTGGTTGCAGGCTCTCACGCCCGTAACGAAGTGCACATGCTGTCGGACCAAGACAGTGCGATTGTGCTTTCCGATGACGCCACCGAAGAACATAAACTGTACTTCACTCACCTTGCCATGCGGGTGTGTAATGGTTTAGCGGCGTGCGGTTATCCGCTTTGTGACGGCAAGTACATGGCAGCGTCACCAAAGTGGTGTCAGCCAATTCGTCGTTGGAAAGAGTACTATCAGAAATGGGTGGCCAGCCCAGAATACAACAAATTATTGAGCATTAGCGTATTCCTTGAAGTGCGTGCCATTCACGGCAACCGCGAGTTTGTCGACCAAATCCAACAACACTTGCATGATTGTATTCAAAAGAGCCCGAGCTTTATTCCGGCTTTGGTGCGAGACGCGATTGACACTCAGCCGCCACTTGGCATTTTCAACAATTTGGTGTTGGAAAAAGGTGGGGAAAACAGCAACACGTTAAACATCAAAAAGTACGCCTTGAATCTGATCATCGATCTGGCGCGTATTTTCAGTCTTGCTGCTGGCGGCTCGTTAACTGGCACAGAAGAGCGTTTTCGCTACGCAGCCCAGCACGGCACATTGTCGAAAGACAGTGTTGAAAACATCATTGGCGCGTATCGCTTTATTACTCAGGTACGTTTCCGTCATCAACTCAATGCGATTCTGGCAGGCACCACACCTGACAACCACATCGCACCCGATGATTTCAGTAGCTTTGAGCGCAAGCACTTAAAAGATGCATTTAAGATCATCAGTGAGCTGCAAGATGTCGCGAAACTGAAGTTTGTGAAAGGGGCGTAACCATGATTAAACGTTGGTTTAAGCGGTGGGAAACGCCGCTCTCTCCTGAGCAAAAACGCCAAGCCATTCACGTTGTTGACGATTGGCCAATCGTGCTGAAAGACTATCTTCAACAGCCTTTGGTGGATGACTCAACGACCTTGAAGGATTTGAGTTTTGTTGCGTTGGACTTTGAAACCACGGGCGTGGACGCGCAAGGCGATAAAATCTTATCGATTGGCGTGGTTGACCTAACGCTGGACGGCATTGATATCGCCAGCTCCAAAGAGTGGTACATTTGTCACGGACAATTCATCAAACCAGAAACAGCGAAAATTAATGGCTTAACTCCGCAAGATCTCGCTAAAGGACTGCCATTGGATGAGGGGATGAATCGGTTGCTGAAACGCATCACAGGAAAAGTGGTGCTCGCCCACGGATGCTGCATTGAAAAAGCCTTCATTCACGCTTACTTTTCCTCTCGCTACCAAGTAGAGGGTTTCCCCGCGTATTTTATCGACACTCTGCAAATCGAAAAGCAGTTTAGCTATGCAGGGAAAAGCGGCGCGCACAGCAGTTATCAGTTGGACGATTTGCGCCGCTACTATCACCTGCCGGGGTACTTATCGCACTCAGCCGCCAGTGATTCCTTGGCGTGCGCGGAATTGTTCTTGGTGCAAAGTAAAAAACTGACCGCGCTTCCGGATGTCACGTTGCGTCAGTTGATGCGCTGATCATGCCAACTCTTGCGCCAAAAAGTCGATCAATAACCGCACTTTTGGCGACAAATTGCGACTTTGCGGATACAGCGCCCAAATGCCTTCGCGATCATCACGGTAATCGGTCAGCACCTCGACCAACTCACCACTGTCTAATGCTTCTTGAACGTAGTAATCCGGCAGCTGCACTAAACCCAGACCACGTTTCGCTGCGTCCACCAAAGCAAAACCGCTGTTGCATTTAATCCGTCCCGACACGCGTAAAGATTTATCGCGTTTATTTTCCTTAAAGTGCCAATAGTCGACCGAGCCAACCAAGCACTGATGCCGTCCCAATTCCGACAACGTATGTGGCTCACCAAAACGCTCCAAGTACATCGGACTGGCACACACGTAGGTTTGACGTGAGGAAAGACGCTTAGCGATCATGCTGGAATCTTGCAAGCGGCCAAGACGAATCGCCACGTCCACACCTTGCTCAATCAAATCCAGCTTTTGGTTGGTCAGCACTAAATCGAGATCCACACGCGGGTATTTTTCCAAAAACTGATGCAAAAGCGGCGCGAGGTTCATTTCCCCATACGTCACAGGAGCCGTCACGCGCAGTAAACCGCGCGGTTCCGTCTGCATTTGCGTTACGGCAAGCTCGGCCAGTTCTAACCCTTCCACCAAATGTTTACACTGCTGGTAATAGAGTTGTCCGGCTTCAGACAGGGAGACTTTTCGCGTCGTGCGATGCAGCAATTTCACCGCAAGTCGTTCTTCAAGTGCTGATACCCGACGACTGATTTGTGCCACCGATGTTTTCAGCTTAGCTGCTGCTCCGGTAAAACTGTTGGTTTCCGCCACAGCAACAAATTCGCTGACCCCTTCCCAATTCGCCATGCTGTATTCCTGTCGACCTCTTTTAGACAAATAGTGATGAAAATGTTCTCGTCGCGCTACGCTTTGAAAACGGGAGAATTTTACGCATCAGGCAACGGACGAAGATCGCCGTACTGCGCATCAAGTTCAATGCCGAAGTATTCTTTCAATGCATCCAGATAGGCTTGGCCTGGCTCTAACTCCAATTCTGTCTGCTCACCTTGGCTGGTGTATTTGAGTGTGTAGTTAAGCAATGTCACCAACCCACTTTCTGTTGCTTTCGCCGCGACTCTTGCGCTGGTAAAACGCGAGTGAGGAGAAGTGGAAGTAAAAAAGTTGCCACACGCGATATCACCCGCAAACACAAACTCTAAATCGAAGCTATAAAGATTGTTCCATGTGTCCGTTCCATCCGTTGACAACACTTGAAGGAAGTAACCAAACTGAGCATCTTCGACAAAGCGGAAGGTTTGTAAATCCGTCTGAATCACTTGGTTGAGGATAAACGGCAATGGCGCGCGCGGCGTATTGGAGCCAAAGCCCACATCAACAATCCATGCTTGTTCATCCAGCGTTACCAACGTGATTTGATGACTACGGCCAGTTGGTGTGCCCGACACATGCACACGCCCTAGTAAACTGCGTGCTTCAAATCCGAGAGTATTGAGTACCTCAAGCATTAAACCATTCAATTCAAAACAGTAACCACCGCGAGAGTGATACACCGTTTTTTGAATGATGTCTTCAATCTCAACAGAGATGCCGCGCTGCAACGCAATATCAAAGTTCTCAAACGGCAGGCTGCGGTGCTGTGCCACGTGTACTTTATGTAATGTTTCTAAATCGGCAGGTAGCTCTCTTGGCAAACCGAGCTTGGTTAAATAGGCATTCAGATCCGTCTTGTTCATAATTACTCTTACTTCGCTGATGGGTTGATTGCGTTCTACTCTAGCCCCTCTAGCTAACTTCAGGTCAACTGCCTTTCCGCTTTCCCTGCCGCTTTGAGGAGACGTCACACTCATATAATCTGCTTACCTTACCATTATTACGTATATGTAAAAATCATTTTCAAAATGGACGGATTATCATTTTTATTGAAACACCTAGAATAGATACCAACAAAACGACGCAGCGCAGTAAGCAAACCTTAACTACGCTTATTACGTCACTCCATATACTGAGAATATAAAGGAAAATCCAATGACTGTTGAAATCAAACCTGGTCAAACTCACATCAAATCCAAGGCAATGGTTGCATGGGCCGCTGGCGAACCACTGAAAATGGAAGAAGTGGATGTACAGCTTCCTAAAGCGGGTGAAGTGCTAGTGCGCATCGTCGCGACAGGTGTTTGTCATACTGATGCGTTCACTCTGTCAGGCGACGATCCAGAAGGCATCTTCCCTTCTATTCTTGGTCACGAAGGTGGCGGTATTGTTGAAATGGTGGGCGAAGGCGTTACCAGCGTTGAGGTTGGCGACCACGTGATTCCTCTTTACACCGCAGAATGTGGCGAGTGTAAGTTCTGTAAATCGGGCAAAACCAACCTTTGTCAGGCCGTGCGTGAAACACAAGGTAAAGGTCTGATGCCCGATGGTACAAGCCGTTTTTCTATCAACGGTGAAACCATCTTCCACTACATGGGTTGTTCTACTTTCTCTGAGTACACGGTACTCCCTGAAATCTCGCTAGCGAAAGTAAACAAAGATGCACCACTTGAAGAAGTGTGTCTGTTAGGTTGTGGCGTAACAACCGGTATGGGCGCAGTTATGAATACGGCAAAAGTTGAAAAAGGCGACACGGTTGCGATATTCGGTCTGGGTGGTATCGGTCTTTCAGCAATCATCGGTGCACGCATGGTGGGTGCAAGCCGCATCATCGGTATCGATATCAACGAAAGCAAATTCGATCTTGCAAAACAGCTAGGCGCAACCGATGTGATTAACCCACAGAAATTCGACAAGCCTATCCAAGAAGTGATTGTTGAAATGACGGATGGCGGTGTTGACTACTCTTTCGAATGTATCGGTAACGTAAACGTGATGCGTCAGGCACTTGAGTGTTGTCACAAAGGTTGGGGTGAGTCGGTGATCATCGGTGTTGCGGGTGCTGGTCAAGAGATCTCAACTCGCCCATTCCAGCTAGTTACTGGTCGTGTATGGCGTGGCTCGGCTTTCGGTGGTGTTAAAGGCCGCTCTGAGCTTCCAGAAATCGTAAACCGTTACATGGCTGGTGAGTTTGGCTTGCAAGAGTTCATTACTCATACAATGGGATTGGCTGACGTAAACAAAGCGTTTGATCTGATGCACGAAGGTAAGAGCATCCGTACTGTTATTCATATGGATCAATAATGCTGCCTCAGGCTCTCCTTTTGGGGAGCCTGAATTCATTCTGTTGTTAGAGAGTTTATTCATGACCATTGAAAATGTAAGCCAAACCAAAGTGTTTGGCGGTTGGCACAAACAATATACACACGAATCCAAAGCCCTAAACTGCACGATGCGCTTTGCGATTTTCTTACCACCGAATGCCACTAAATCGAACCCCGTACCCGCTTTGTACTGGTTGTCGGGCTTAACCTGCACCGATGAAAACTTTATGCAGAAAGCGGGCGCATTTCGTATGGCGGCCGAGCTTGGCATTGCGATCATTGCTCCGGACACGAGTCCAAGAGGCGAAGGTATCGCTGACGATGAAAACTATGACCTGGGTAAAGGAGCTGGCTTTTATCTTAATGCGACTCAAGCACCTTGGTCACTGCATTACTTCATGTACGATTACGTGACTAAAGAGTTACCAGAGATCATTGAAAGCAATTTCCCTGTCTCAGAAGTAAAATCCATTTCTGGGCACAGCATGGGAGGTCACGGAGCATTAACCATTGGTCTGAAAAATGCAGAGCAATATCGCTCAATATCGGCGTTTAGCCCTATCTGTAACCCAGTCCAATGCCCTTGGGGACAAAAAGCTTTTACTGCTTACTTAGGCAAAGATATTGAAAGCTGGAAGCAATACGATGCAAGTGAGCTTCTCAAGCAAAAACCATCACCACTTCCTATTTTGGTTGATCAAGGTGATGCTGATGGCTTCCTCAACGAGCAACTTAGGCCAGAAGCGCTGGTTGCTGCAGCAAAAGTGCATGATTCAAACCTGAACTTAAGAATGCAATCTGGTTATGACCATAGCTATTATTTCATCTCAAGCTTTATTGACGATCATCTCAACTTCCATGCGAAGTATTTGTTTGCCTAATTCATAGAAGTAACTTTATGAATTAAAAAATAAAGTCACCTACCTAGGTGGCTTTATTTTTGGTGCGTATTAACATACCAATCTTAAATAACATTGGAATAAAGATAGAGAACAATGTAAGGATGAAATCGGATTCGCTTATACCTCAATCATTAACCCTTCTAATTCTCATTCACAATACAATTCATCGGTTGAAAATAGGATTAATTTCCATTAAAAATCTGCGAAATGACACGAATTCGTTATAGAGAGAAATAATAACGCATATTTCTGACCTTTTAATTAAGAAGTCACTTAATAACCTTGACGTACAGTAAACCGACAGTTACTTTTCAAACATAACATATTATAAAATCTCATCCGGTTGGCTCTATTATTACAATTACAAATAAAGTACCGCTAGCACCTTTGTCCTAGCTCAGCAAAAAGAATAAAACTCAAAGGGCATATGATGAAAAAGATAGTCGCGCTAGGTCTGTTTTTTGTTGCGCCATTCTTATCTGCAAGTACGATCGTATTTAGCAGTAGCCAACAACCTAGTGTCACATTAAAACTGGAAGAGATTCAATCTTTACCAACCACCAGCTACACAACCACGCTGCCTTGGATCCCTGCTTCTTCTGAATTTCTTGGGGTTAAACTTAGCACGCTCCTCACCCACGTCTATGGCAAAGTGCCAGAACAAGTAGATGTCAGTAGCTTGAATGACTATCACTCGACACTGTCTCGACAAGACATTCTTAGATACCAACCAATACTGGCTTACCAACAAGATCAACACTATATAAAAGTCAGGAATAAGGGGCCATTTTGGGTAATATACTCTCTTAGTCTCTATCCTGAGCTCAACTACAATAAATATCACGCGCAAATGGTCTGGCAAGTAAATGAGATGAAAGCAAAATAATAAGAATGAAGTTATCAGAACCCACCTATCAAAAGCAGAGAGCACCACAATACTCTACAACCAGTAAAATGTTGCTTGTGGTGTTTGCCACTTCTTTGCTTCTCGCAAATGTATTGCTTCTGCAGCAGACACGCGCACTGTCACAAAACTTTAATAATGAGCAAAAACAAGCAACCTGGTTTTTATTCCAACTCTCTAAAGAGCTTTCGGAACTTGTCGGAGAAGCGAGACGAGTCGATGAAAATGTATTAAATATCGAAGGTGCAGAGCTGCAATATGAATTGGCCTGGAGTAGATTCGATTTATTAATTAGTAGTAATGAAGCCTACACTTTTTTCTCTCGAAATAATATGCATCAGTATTTCATTGATCTTTTTGAGGAATTTCAGGGTCTGGAAGCGCAATTAGTTGAAGCAAGAACTGGCGATAGCCAAGCTGCGGCTCAATTTTATCGATCCACTCAAACACTGTACTTAAGCTTGGTCGATTTCGTTAATCAGAACTTTCGCCTAAGCAGCAAAGTCTATGAGGCACAGAAAGGAGAAACGCAACGGTTAATGCAAGCGCAGTATATGCTGTTTGCTACATTCGTTTTGTCGATCCTGTCTCTGACTTATTTCTTTTATCGTGAATCCCATTTCCATAGAAAACTGGCGCTCAGCGACCCACTGACTCATCTTGGAAATCGCAATGCACTATTTATCAACCTGAATGAGCTCACTCAAGAGAAAAGGCCTTTTTCTCTGTGGATTTTAGATTTAAATGGTTTTAAAAGTGTCAACGATACACACGGTCACCAAGTGGGAGACACCGTACTGCGTGAAATTGCTAGACGGCTTAAATCTATGGCGTTGAATGATTTTACCGTCTATCGCATGGGAGGCGATGAGTTCGCCGTCATCCTCGAAGGGGAGCATGTTGATGAAGAAGGCGTTCGTGAGCATATCAATGCGGTATTTGATGCGCCAATACTAAATTCCGACAACGTCGCAACACTATCAACCAGCATGGGCTTAGCGCAATACCCAAAAGACAGTAACAATGTTGACTTTCTTATCAGCATAGCGGATAAGCGCATGTACAAAATGAAATTTCAACGTTAAACGGTATTTATGATGAGAAAGTTCATGCAAGTACTGCTTCTACTGGCAGTCATTGCGGCAGGTGTGTTGGCTTGGGTATTTATCCCATCGCACGAAACCATCGGGCAAAAAACGCTTGAGCAGGCACTCAACGACGACTACAGCCTCGTTGGGCATCGAATCTACTCAACCGATCCGGATGCTGGCAACCGATTCGGCTACTTCGTATTGGCAACGGGTCAAAGTATTGAAGAGCAAGAGCCGTTTTTGGTCACTTCGGATCAGTTTATTCGTATGGAACAAACGGGTGATAACACCTTGTCTGTGACCGTCAATGGCCGTATCTACCAATACCACAACGACTTGTGGGTGCCAAAATCGGACGGAAAGCAGCAGCATTTTTTAGTCAGCGCAACCGCTAAGTACGTGCGCTAAAAAACGGGAACATTACTACCCCCTCCCACCACACAAAAAAACAAAGCCCCGCATGCACTGCGGGGCTTTTTACGTTAAGAAGAAAGTAACATCGAAAGGGGGGCGTTACTTCGCTAACACTTTCTCTTTAATCACTTTGAGTACCCCAGCCTCTTGGTTGCTTGGCGCAGAATAACGAGCGATTTTCTTAATCTCTTCATGCGCATTGGCAACCGCGTACGAATGCTCACTGACTTGCAGCATTTCGAGGTCATTGAGGTAATCACCAAACGTCATGGTTTCTGCCGGAGTAAAATTCATCGTCTCTTGAAGGTGCTGAATGGCCGCGCCTTTAGACGCCTCGGCATTCATCACATCCAGCCAAATTTTTGCGCTCACCACAACTTTATGCGTTGCGCCAAACTTCGCGTTCATGGTCGGGAACAGGAGCTCTTCCGAACCGTCAAAGTGACAAATTGCCACCTTAATAAACTCGTCTTCGACCTCAAGCAAATCCGGCACGTATTCACAGCGGTGGTAGTACTTTTGAAATTCTTCCAGCGATTGCTGATCATGCGTTTCGATGTACGCCGAGCGCTTGCCACACAATACGATGTTCGCCCCGTCAATTTCACGAGCCGCTTTCACAATCTCCGCCACTTCCGCTTTAGGCATGGTGCAACTGTAGAGCTCTTTATCTTGGTACATCACCAAGGTGCCGTTTTCGGCCACATACAACACTCGATCTTTGATTGGCGCGAACGTGTCACGCAGGCTGTAATACTGACGACCAGACGCAGCGGAGAACAAAATACCTTGCTCTTCCAATTGCAAAAACAGATCGAAAAACTCTGGATCCAAACGACCGTATTGGTCAAGCAAAGTGCCGTCCATATCGGAAGCAATAAATTTGATGCGAACTTGTGACATTAACTAAAACTCTAAATGACGCTGCGAAAATATAATCCATGTAAGGTACAGGATCTTGTATGAATCTCAAGTCGGGATGACAACGCCTTTCGCGATTACCAAGGGTGCAGTTTAAAGTAATCTTCACTGTGATCGATGAAAGCTCTCACCGCAGGAGACAAGTGTTTACGTGATGAATACAGCGCGTAAATGTTGAGATCATTTGGCTTCCAATTCGGCAACACCGACTCAAGCTGACCCGATTGCAGATAGATATTGCTCAAATAGGTTGGCAGCATCGAAATACCCATGCCTTGCAAAGCGCCATGCAATAACGCCGTGGCCTCATTGCTGGTTAAACGACACTCAATTCCCACCGATTCGAACTGCTCGCCCTGCGACAAATGCCACACGTGACGCTCAAAGTTTTTGTAACCCAAGCAATCGTGTGAAGATAAATCTCGGGGATGCGCGATCGCGTGGTGAGTTTGCAAGTATTGCGGCGATGCCACCAACACCGATTCACACACCGCAATCGGCTTACCAATCAAAGAAGGATCGGGATCTGACGCAATTCGGATTGCCAGATCGATGCGTTGCTCGGTTAGATCACTCACTGAATCTTGCAGATCTATGTCGATATGCACTTTGGGGTGCTTTTGCATAAAACTGTTTACGGCTGGGATCAACTGTGAGAACCCAAATGAAGTGCTAGACGCGAGACGGATTTTTCCGGACAGCTCACCATCAACGGCAATGTTCGACGTCAACGTATCGGCCTGTTTTAACCAGCGCTCAATCTGAGGCAAGCTGCGCTCCCCTGCGGTGGTGAGCGACACCTTGCGCGTGGTGCGGTGCAACAAACGAGTTTGCAACCAGTTCTCCATCGCCTCTACATAACGAGTCACCATTGGCCGAGACATGTCTAACCGCTCTGCGGTCGCGGTAAAACTGCCAGAATACACCACATCCACAAATACTTTTGCTGCCGTTACTCTGTCCATACATTTGCTCGAAATAAGAAATAGTGATGCACATTATTGTGTATTTTTACGAGCGTATCAATTTTCTAATATAGCTCCCGTTCCCAAGCCATCGTCGCTTGGCCCCAAATTCTTTAGGAGCTTATTATGAAAAAATTCACTTTGATTGCTGCATCCATTTTAATGGCAAGCCCTGTACTAGCGGCAAACCACTCTCCCCTTACTCTTGAGGTTTACAACGCCGACGGTAACAGCTTCCACGTTAACTCAACCTTGGTATACGGTGAGACTGATGCCATGGTCATCGACACTGGCTTCACCAAAGCTGACGCGATGCGCATTGCCGCCAAAGTGTTGGACTCAGGCAAAACGCTTAAAACCATTTTCATCAGCCAAGCGGACCCAGATTACTACTTTGGCGCAGAGGCCTTACACCAACAGTTCCCTGATGCGCAGATCATCACAACGCCAGCGGTTCAAAAAATTATTAAAGAGAAGTTGGCTGGAAAGCTGGCGTACTGGGGACCAAAACTTGGCGCAAACGCACCGGTAAAACCAGTGATCCCTGTCGCATACGACAAAGCATCATTAGAGCTAGAAGGTCATAAGATTGAAATCCGTGGTAACCATGGCACATCAGCACACCGCCCTTACCTATGGATTCCAGATAACAAAGCGATTCTGGGTAACGTAGCCGTGTACTCAAACGTGCATTTATGGATGGCAGATGCCGCTGACCAAACCGCTATCAATGCTTGGGAGCAGCAGCTTAGCGAGATGCTTGCGCTTAAACCTCAAGTGGTCATTCCTGGTCACATGAAAGCAGGCACAAAGCTGAACGCAGACACCATTCGCTACTCGCAACAATACTTGCAGGATTTTCAGCAAGCGAAAAAACACAGCAATAACAGTGCTCAACTCATTGACACCATGTCAGCGAAATACCCAGAAGCTCAATTGCCAATCGCGTTAGAAATCGGTGCGAAAGTGCATACTGGTGAAATGACATGGTAACCGTGCATTACTTCTTCGATCCCATGTGTGGTTGGTGCTACGGGGCATCACCACTCATCGAAGCCTTGATGGACACCTCTCAATTTAAGGTCGAGCTTCATCCCGGCGGCATGATCGAGAAACGCGCGATTGAGCCTGAATTTCGTCAGCACATCATCAACAGTGACGCTCGTATCGCAACCGAAACGGGAGCAACGTTTGGTGAGGCATATCTGCAACGCGTGAAAAGCGAAGATGCGTTTATTCTTGATTCTTATCTACCAACACAAGCGATCTTGAGTGCGGAGAAAATGGGGCTGAATCCATGGCACATTCTAAAGGCCATCCAATCCGCGCATTATCAGCTCGGGTTAAAAGTGAATGAAGCATCGACGCTCAAAGCCATTGCAGAATCGCTAGGTTTAGCAAACGATGCGTGGGAGCAAAACATGACGTTAAGCGAAGCCGAGCTAAACGAGAGAATTCGCTCTAGCCGACAGTTGATGCGCCAGTTACACGTTGGTGGTTATCCAACCCTGATTGCAGAAGTAAATGGCGAGTACCTGACCTTGCCGCACTCGACCTACTACGACAAACCGGCACAGTGGAAGCTTGCATTACAAAAACTGCAATAAGCCCTTCCCCACTCGCTCTTGTTCTTAATCCAAGAGCGAGTGCCAACACCGACATGGCAATCCTGACTCAAACAGGTACAATCCTCGATCGATTTTTTACTCTCGCGGATACCCACCATGCACTCGCCTGAACATTGTTTTACTCGTTTTACTGCTGATATTTCTGGCTATGAATTGCCAACGCAGTTTACGTTTCCGTTCTACTACACGCCGCATCCTCTTTGCGTTATGGCCGCAAAGCAATTGCAACAGCACTTATTAGCGCAAACCGACTTCGAACACGATTTTGGTTTGGTTAATGAAGAAACTGGGCGAGGCAAAATGTTTGGCGTATTGCTGGTAGAAAGCCCTCAAGGCGAGCTCGGCTTTTTAAGTGCGTTTTCTGGCAAAATTGCCGACCAAAACCTAATTCCCGGATTTGTCCCTCCTGTGTACGACATGCTGACCGATGAAGGCTTCTTCCGCGCAGAAACGGATGCCATCAACGCCGCCAATGCGGAGTACAAAGCCAGTGCCGCGAATCCGGAATTGGAGGAGCTTAAAGCGCAAATCCAAGCCGACCGAGCCGCTTATCAGCAAGAAGAGCAAACACAGCGCCAAGTGATGATTGATGGCCGCGCCGCACGCAAACGACAGCGCCAACAGGGCGAGCAAACGCTCAATGCCGATGATCTCAAAATCTTGTTGGATGAGTTGGGTAAGCAAAGTGTCGCCGAGAAAAATGTTCTCAAATACTTAAAGCAAGCGTGGGATGAAAAGCTTGCAATCAAAGAAGCACGATTGGCCGAGTTAGAGCAGCAACTTGCTCACCTGAAAGAGCAGCGCAAAACGCTCTCCAACGCTTTACAGCACAAACTGCATAAACAATACCGCTTCCTAAACAGCCATGGCGAGACACGCGACTTGGTGGACATTTTTGCGGACACCACAAACCCAATACCACCAGCAGGTGCAGGGGAATGTGCTGCGCCAAAGCTGCTCCAATACGCGTTTAAATACGGATTCAAACCGCTGGCGCTGGCAGAATTTTGGTGGGGTGTTTCGCCAAAGTCTGAGGTTCGCCAACACAAAAAATTCTACCCATCGTGCAACAGCAAATGTCAGCCGATTTTAGGCCATATGATGCAAGGGCTGGATGTCGAACCTAACCCATTGGCGGAGAATTGGGCAGAAGACAAAGAGCTAGAGATAATCTACCAAGACGACGCTATGGTCGTCGTCAACAAGCCCTCAGGCTTACTTTCAGTGCCGGGTAAAACCATCAAAGACTCTGCTTATACGCGCCTACAAGCGATGTTCCCTGATGTGGAAGGGCCGTTTGTGATTCATCGCCTCGACATGGCGACCTCTGGCATTTTGGTGTTTGCCTTAACTAAGCGCGCGAACAAAAGTCTGCAAAAACAGTTTATGGCTCGCGGCGTACAAAAACGTTATATGGCACTACTCGAAGGCGTATTGAACGAACCGGAAGGGGAAATTTCACTGCCAATGCGTGGCGACCCAGACGACCGCCCACGTCAGTTGGTGTGTTTTGAACACGGTAAACATGCAGAAACCTACTGGCAACTGATTGAAGTCAAAGATGGACGCAGCAAGGTATACATGTATCCGAAAACCGGGCGAACTCACCAACTACGTGTACACAGTGCTCATCACATGGGGTTAAACATGCCGATGGTTGGTGATGGTTTATACGGCGAAAAAGCGAATCGCTTACACCTGCATGCTGAGATGCTAGAGCTGGATCATCCATACAGCAAAGAGCGCATGGTGTTCAGAGCTGAGTGCGAGTTCTAACTTCTTCCAGATTTTAAATAACAAAAAGGCACTGACTAACAGTGCCTTTTTGGGTTTCTAACAACAGAATAAGCGTGATGCGCGATACCGAAAACCGTTAGCTCACCTTAAACTTGGTCCACACCTGAGAGCGCCAACGCCTTGCCATGATGATACCACGCACCCATTCATCGAGAGCGATTGCCATCCAAGCTCCTAAAACGCCATAACCCATGTGGATGCCAAAGATGTAGGAGAAAAACACGCCTAGTCCCCACATACTCAAAATCCCCATTTGCACTGGGAACTTGATGTCACCCGCGCCTTTGAGCCCCGCGATAAAAATCAGGTTAAACACACGTCCGGCCTCGAGCAAAATTGAGCCCATCACCAATACCCCCGCCAACGCCAAAATTTCCGGCTGATCGGTAAATACGCGCAGTATCTCTTCTCTAAACAGGTAAATCAGTGTGGTTGCCGCCGTTGAGGCAACAAACCCCACTAAGAAGTAGATTTGTACGCGTTTTAAAATGCTGCTCACCCAACCTTTACCGATGTAGTAACCGGTCTGGATTTGCGCTGCCTGACCAATCGCTAGAGCAAACGCGAACGAGAAACGGGCAATGTTTTGCGCATAAGTAAACGCCGCCAGCGACGATGTACCCATTTGCACCACGAAGTACACAATACAGATCTGCGCCATGTTGTAAGACAACACTTCACCCGCGTTCATGCCGCCGATTTTCAGGATCTTCTTGTAAACGTCTTTTGGCACTTGCTTAATCTTGGACATTGGTAGCTCAATGCTGCTGCGCTTCAAAATCACGCCCAATAGCAACATACCAATCACTTGGCTGACCACAGTCGCAATCGCCACACCTTGCACGCCATACACCGGTAAGCCAAACGGTTGGTAAAGCGCAATATAGTTACCGATGATATTAAACACACCGGAGATCAGGTTCACTACCATTGGTGAGCGCGAGTAACCATGGCTACGCAGAATCGTGGTAAAGACAATACCTATCGTAACGTTGAACGTCATCGCGCCGCTGATCAGCAAGTATTCCCGGGCGTACTGCTCAACCTGCGCTTCTAGCCCGTAATACGGTAAGAAGAACACCGCACCAATCACGGCAAGCACACTCAAGAACGCACCGACAATCACGGACAACGCAACACTGGCAACACCCACATCAACCGAGTCTTGCTCACGCCCCGCGCCGTTGTACTGGGCGATCAGAATCCCCGTTCCGCTGCTGACAAAAGTGGATATAATGATCAGGAAAAACGTTAATTGCGTGATCACCCCTACCGCAGACACCGCTTTGTCTGAGTAGCCACTTAGCATGAACACGTCACTGGTTCCTAAAGCCGTCCGTAGCAAAATTTCGACAAGTATCGGCCAAGCCAATGCCACGATGGACATACGTTGGTTGATGTTTTGGCTTTTAGGCATGTTTTTAACCTTTCCTACAACTAAAAACTGCCTCACAAAATGTGTGAAGCAGTTTGGAAAAAGAGTAACTCGAATGAAGCTCGATATGAGGTCGTGATTTAGCGCGGATTCTAGTCGCATATTGGTCACAACGACAACAATATTTCGATCTGTTTCGGAAAAATATTTCTAATGCTTTTTCACAACGAAAAACTCATTGCCGGAATTTAGAGATCGTCGATTGACGAACAATGAGCTCAATAGGTAGAAGGCGCAGTTCATGCTACTCCCAACAGAGTTGAGTCAGGATAGATCCTGCAAATACGGCGGTGGAAATGCATTACTTTGAATTATTAATCGAACCATCTGAAGCCATAAAGATCCGCCATGGAAAACTTTATAAGCCTTTGTTGCGCTTTGAGCACTCTCACCAAACCACACTTCTAGGCCCATACTAAAAATGACTGACATCACATTTGGAAACTTTGTTGTTCTATTCATCGCTAAAATACCGCCTAGAATAAGCGTACACGTTAATTAAGCAAGGATACGTAATGTCGACATTGGCTGGAGCACGCTTAGAGGAAATGGCGGATATCCGCTCAACAAGAAAAAAGAAAATTGTCTTTTTATGCTCCAGTATCGCCGCGGCATGTTTAACTTATGGCTCCATTGCTCAATTGTTTGAGGATAATTGGGGATTAAGCTTTTTCCATGCTCTGTGTGCCTTAGCCTGTTTAGGTATCAGTTATGTGATAAAGGTTCAACGACATCATCAATATGCCGACCTATGGCTGAGTGCAGTATTGATGTTCGAAGGGTTATTGCTACTTCTGTATAACGATGCCCCCTCAGGCAAACTGCTATGGCTATACCCCATTGTCGCTACTCTGGTGCTGATCAATGAGTTTAAAGTCGGTCTGCTGTTTAGTGGCACCTATATCTTACTGATCTTTTTTGGCGTCGTTTTTTTTAGATCGGCTACCAACAGCCAGTGACATCATAGAACGACGATTTATGCTGACCCTGATAGCAACTGCATTTGTGTGTCACACATTCTCGTACTACTACACAAAAGTCCTCAACTACATTCAAACACTTTATCGTGAAGGGATTGAAGAGTTGGCGTATTTTGACCAACTCACAGGGCTTGCCAACCGCTGGAGCTTTGAAACTTGGGCACGTGCAAAGCTCGATGAGATCAACCATTCATCTGATGACAGTATCACTGCTCTGGTCTTCCTAGATATTGATAACTTCAAACACATTAACGATACCTACGGACACGATATTGGTGACCAAGTGCTTCAAGCCTTTGCAACTCGATTAAAAAACAATGTTCGCCATAAAGACAGAAAAACCGACAAACACGACTACTCCATCGCTCGATTTGCGGGCGACGAGTTTGTGCTCATGCTGTACGACATAAACAGTAAAGATGACCTAGACAGCATTTTGAAGCGTATTGTGAATCTATTCCCAAAAGGCTACCGAAGCTACGATATGTTTAACGAGTTAACGATGAGTGTGGGCGCTGCTATCTACAAACAAGATGCGAAAGACTTATCTGAATTGACTCGGTGCGCAGATAAAGCAATGTATGCGGCTAAACACACAGGGAAAAACCAATACGCGTATTACGAGCACTGCAATACCGAAGAGAAGTCAGCCTCTGAAACGCCAGCTGTGTCAGAAGCTTGCTAACGGTTAAGCGAATACATGCATCACCCATAGCCCCAGCACCAGAAATACGATTAGCCACACAGCTTGCAACACTCTGCTCGGCTTATCTTGCTGGCGACCGAATTGGCCTTTAAACGCACGGTCTTTCACTTTGCCCATTAAGCCTTTTCCTAGAGCACGTCGATAGAATTCACGTCTCTTATGGGCTGCATTGGCGACCTCGGTAAAACGATGTCTTTGCTCATTGGTGAGATCTTTGTCCTCGTAACGAGGAGGGAGATCAGAATGCTTGCGTTGTACTGCCATCACTTCCTCCCTGGTCGATGGGTACATTTTTATTAAGTATATACCCAAATAACCAAAAGATGCGTTATAAGTGAAGCACATAGACGAAAAAACCACCCGAAGGTGGTTTTATGACGAGCAACAAATGAGCGCTAGAAGTACTCACATAAATACGCGGTCGCGTCTTTCACATGAAGCTCAAATGAAGAGTTCCCTTCCACTTCAAAAAACTCACCACTTTGGTAAGTCGTCCAATCACTTTCGCCGACACGCTTGACCACAAGCGCACCTTTTACAACCGTCATACGCTCAGGCGCTTGAGTGCCGAACGTGTATTCACCAGGAAGCATTACTCCAACGCTAACGTCCTGATCATTCTGGTTAAAGCTTAGTGATTTTACACTACCTGCAAAATAGCTATTTTCCTTAATACTCATTATTGGTTTCCTTATCAAAAGTCCGCTCTTTTTTACCTTGTTTCTTCCTGTTACTCAAGCTCTGAAAGTCATTAAGCTCAACGTTATAAAGCACATCCTTTGCTACTGAGCGAGGCCACCTTTTTCTAGGCTTAACCAGACGACGTAATTAGTGAGATAAAGTCGGTGAATTAGTTAACGCTAGCAATCAACAAAATCATCAATAAGAGTGTATCTGAATGTAAAAGTGGACATTAGATCATAATTTCTTAGTCTTAATGGCGGGATTGTTTGTTTTTGAGAAGGAAGGTTTCCACCATATTAAAAAAGGGAAGAAAAGTAGACCAATGACGGACTCAGCTCGCCGAAGGCGGAAAACAAGACAGGAACCAAAACTTTCATTTTGGGCTCGCCACCAATCCAAAGCCCTCAAAAGCGCATTTGCCGTTTTCGGGGTGGGTCTTTTGACGTTTTTCAGCTATCAAATCCACCTATCCTATCAAGACCATATTGACCCGAAAAAAGTCTACGGCGAGTGGATTGAGATCGGCGCGCCACCCTACCAAACAGAACGTCTGACTTTCACAGAAGATGGGGTATATCGAAACCATCGACTCATCACGACAGAATTTGAATTCGATGGAAAGGTCATAACGTTGAACACTGGATTAGGAAAAACCGCGTACCAGCTCTCGGGCTCTCACCTTTCACCTCAGATTCGCCGTATTGAGCCTCTTATTCCAGATCAACGATTCATCCGTAAGGGATTTGAGCATACCGTTCAAGGCTCAGAAACCGGAGCGGCTTCAAAACGTCGCGCTGCATTAAGTGAACATTTCAGCCGTGACTAGTACGTCTTCACGGCTATTTCTCCTTTCAATTCTCTTTCTACTTCGATGAAACAAAACCTTAATAAACAATGAAATAAGGTGTTCATCGCATTTATCACACTCGCTACTGAGTAAACAATAATTTTAGTTTCTGCTGAGATTTTATAAATTATTGACTCAGTCTGACACTTTCTGTGTAACAGAGTGCGAGTTTTAGTTAAGTTCTCTCAAGTGCCTCGAAAACCGTCTTAATTTTTTTTGACGAAAAAAAACTCTCTGAAATGCTGAGTGTGATGCTTTTGCACATGGAGTAAATCCAATCATCTTATCTGGTGCAAGAGCAGCCTATGTTCTAGGTAGAACATGAATCCAAGGATTGAGAGAGAAGTTATGATTCGATTTAACCTATGTGCAGCTGGCGTTGCTTTAGCACTATCAGGTGCTGCAGTTGCGGCTCCAACCGCACCAAGTATCGATATGTACGGTTCCAACAACCTTCAGTTTTCTAAAATTGAACTCGCGATGGAAACCACGTCAGGCTACTACGACATGGTGAAATACCATGAGCAAGCGAAGATCACTGTTAAGTTTAACCAGTGGAGTGGCACGCCAGGTGATACTTACAACGTCTATTTTGATGGTGCAAAAGTAGCAACCGGCCCAATCACTGGTAGCCAAACAACAGCGACATTTGAATATGGTCAGGGCGGCCTATACCAAATGGAAATCGAGGCGTGTGATGCGACAGGTTGTGCGAAAAGCGCACCAGCTGAAATCACGATTGCAGATACCGATGGTTCTCACTTGAAGCCACTGACGATGAATGTTGATCCAAACAACAAAACGTACAATACCGATCCAAGCGTCGTGATGGGTACGTATTTTGTTGAGTGGGGCATCTATGGTCGTGACTACACGGTCGATAACATGCCAGTCGACAACTTGACTCACATCCTTTACGGTTTTATCCCAATTTGTGGCCCAAATGAGTCTGTGAAGTCTGTTGGCGGCAACAGCTTCAATGCACTACAAACCGCTTGTACAGGCGTGCCTGACTACGAAGTCGTGATCCACGACCCTTGGGCCGCTTATCAGAAGAGTTTCCCACAAGCTGGTCATGAATACAGCACACCTATCAAGGGTAACTACGCAATGCTAATGGCATTGAAACAACGTAACCCTGATCTAAAAATCATCCCATCTATCGGTGGCTGGACACTGTCTGACCCATTCTTCGATTTCGTAGACAAGAAAAACCGAGACACATTCGTCGCATCGGTTAAGAAGTTCCTGAAAACTTGGAAATTCTACGACGGTGTTGATATCGACTGGGAATTCCCTGGTGGCGGCGGTGCAGCCGCGGATAAGGGCGACCCTGTAAACGATGGCCCAGCTTACATCGCACTGATGCGTGAATTGCGCGTAATGCTTGATGAATTAGAAGCTGAGACTGGCCGTACTTACGAGCTAACGTCAGCTATCGGTGTCGGTTACGACAAGATTGAAGACGTAGACTATGCAGATGCGGTTCAATACATGGACTACATCTTCGCGATGACTTACGACTTCTATGGCGGTTGGAACAACGTTCCTGGTCACCAGACTGCGCTTTACTGTGGTTCATTCATGCGCCCTGGTCAGTGTGACGGTAGTGGCGTTGATGAGAACGGCGAACCGTACAAAGGTCCTGCTTACACAGCAGATAACGGCATCCAGCTTCTTCTTGCTCAAGGCGTTCCTGCGAACAAGCTAGTACTTGGTACAGCAATGTACGGTCGTGGCTGGGAAGGCGTCACTCCAGATACGCTAACCGATCCAAATGACCCAATGACAGGTACTGCTACAGGTAAACTGAAGGGCAGTACAGCGCAAGGTGTTTGGGAAGATGGCGTAATTGACTACAAAGGCATTAAGTCATTCATGCTAGGTGCCAACAACACTGGCATTAACGGCTTCGAGTACGGCTACGATGCACAAGCAGAAGCACCATGGGTATGGAACCGTACTACGGGCGAGTTGATCACATTTGATGACCATCGCTCAGTGCTAGCAAAAGGTAGCTACGCGAAATCTCTGGGTCTTGCGGGTCTATTCTCTTGGGAAATCGACGCGGATAACGGCGACATTCTCAACGCAATGCACGAAGGTATGGCTGGCGGTGTGGTTCCTCAACCAAACCGTAAACCAACTGCAGCAGCTGGCGCAGATCTATCGGTAACTGGCCCTGCAAGTGTGGTTCTAGATGGTAGCCTATCGAAAGACTCTGACGGCACGATCGCGAGTTACGCGTGGGAACAAGTATCTGGTACAGCAGTGGTACTAGCAGGCGCCAACACAGCGAAAGCAAGCTTTGATGCAGCAGAAGTTACTGTTGAAGAGCAATTAACTTTCAAGCTGACAGTGACTGACAACGAAGGTGCAACGGCATCTGACCTTGTTGTAGTAACTGTGAAGCCAGCAGGTGTGGTTGACCCAGTGAACAACGCGCCAGTAGCGCAAGTTGTTGCTCCAGCAACAGCAAACGCTGGTGACGTTGTGGTTGTAGATGCGTCAGCCTCTAGCGATGCAGACAACGATACTCTTACTTTCAACTGGACGCTTCCTCAAGGTTTGAACGCAACGGTTGAAGGTTCTAAAGTAACTTTCACTGCTGCTGAATACCCGCAAGACACTAGCCTGAGCTTTACCGTAAGTGTGAGCGACGGCAAAGCGTCTTCAACGGCAAGCGCAACGGTTGTTGTTGCACAGCATACCACCGATCCAAACCCAGGCACCTGTGACAACGCATGGGATGCAAGCGCAGTGTACACAGGCGGCAACCAAGTCACTCATGCAGGTAAAACTTGGGAAGCGAAATGGTGGACTCAGGGTGACGATCCTAGCCAATCTGGCGAATGGGGCGTATGGAAAGAAGTTGGCGTAGCTAACTGTAACTAAGCCCAACCTTGCAGACTTTCTGTAAAGTTAACGATCAAAGGACAGCTTCGGCTGTCCTTTTTTGTTTTTATCTCATAATGAGAAAAGCGATACCACTGACGAAAAACAGTCCGAGGTATTGCTTTCAAATCGAATTAGCCCAAAACGGATCGAGCCGATTAGTAAGAATGAAGATTACCAAGAACGATCGAGTAAACGGTCAAAACTACTGAAGACTTGTGCACACTTCATCACTCGGCCATGACCTTGACCTTGCGTTTTCACTAACTCAACATTTTCAATCTCTTCAGCGGCTTGTGCAGAAATACTGTACTTAGTGAACTTATCCTGCTCATCATGAACAATGATGGCTGGAGACGAGCGCTCAGCCAAACGCTTTAGCGGATCAATTGACTGTAATGGGTAACCAAATTGATCTTCAACTTCTGAAACCACAGCATTAAAAAGCTTCATCGAATAACCTGAACGCGCAATGCTACCGAATAGGTTCTCTACGTAATTCAATACCGGTGCAATAAGCAGTAAAGGCTTGTTTTCTAATTTGCTATGTCTGCACTCAAGAGCAGAAGCGGTGCCCATGCTGCGCCCAACTAGACCAACAATATCGTCTACCGTATCTAACACATCTTCTAACCCTTTGACAAAACCCGGAATGTGCCCATACTGCCCTTCACTCTCACCATGTGCTGGATGATCGTATGCCAAAGCGGTGAACCCTTTCGACGCAATATGTTCCATCAACGGATAAAACTGACTTGCGGTGCCAGACCAACCATGAGTTAACACCCAAATAGGTCCAGAGCCCAAAGTGTAGGTTTTGATAATGCCTGCATGCCCTTTAATTTCACCCTTGGTAAGTCCTTGAGGTTCGGTGTTTTTAGGTGCTGTGCGAGCAGGTGTCAGGAGCAACTTACGCGCGGTATTCTTTGCATGGGAAGGGGCCAGCGTATGGTGTAAACGCGTACTGATGTTCACCAAACTGCGCTTAATACTGAAACGTTGCGATGTATTAAAGTAAATTTTTTCACTCATGATTATGTCCTTAACTATCAGCTAAGCACAAAAATAGAACGGTCGTGCTTTTTATGCTGATAAGAAAGAGCGAACTCAGCCGCTCTTTATGATTTTATGTCTACAAATCTGGAAAGCGAATAACTGGTATCAGCCTTTCCAGCGAGAAAATAAGTTGTCGATCCCTTGCCAAAACAGGCGCAAGCTTTCTTCCTCACCTTTAATTGAGTAAAAAACATGCGCACTCAAATAAAGACCGTATAAATCAAACGTTGCTTGGCGTGTATCTAAGTCTGCTGCAAATTCTTGCTTCTCTTTGCCTTTCGTTATTTGGATCTCCAAATAGCTCAGCCAAGTGTCTATGGATTTACGCAGTCCGGCCTGAAGTGGGCAATCTTTATCTGCCGTGTCATTCCAAGCGTCTAGAAACATACAACTTCCTTGAAATGCGTGGTTCCAAGTCATCCAAGAGTCGAGCAACCCTCGAATTTTACGTTCGATATTGCCATCCCCTGCTTCACGAACAGGCTCAATAACCCGAGCAGCGAACACTTTATTGGCGTGCTCCAATACCGATAGTTGTAAATTCAACTTCGAATTGAAGTGAGCAAACAGACCACTTTTCGACATACCGCATTGCTTGGCTAACTCACCAATCGTAAGACTTTCTAATCCGTCTTCGCTGGCGATCTCAAAAGCCCGTTGCAGAATAAACTCTTTTGTCACTTTTCCTTTTTGCATAATCTTATTTTTAGCACGATCGTTCTTTTTTGCAATCTAGAGTTAACTGGTCTAACCATACATTAGTGTCATTTTCGACTCGCTAATCACGTATTGAGTTGGTTAATGGGTTAATAATTAAGAAGTTTGAAGTAAGTCTTAAATTTAAACACAGCTTCAGTGTAAGCGCGAGTCTGTTGACTTTTTCACGCATTAATTCAGCCACAACCTGCTACTTTCACCTAAGTTTTTTTTATTTAGGTAAGTAATGTAATGGCAAAGAAACAAAAAATAGCCAGCTTAGAGTTTGCGCGTATTATTGCGATGTTTGCAATTATAGGATTGCACTGCCAGATGGCCCTGACATACTGGCAATGGGATGGAATACCGTGGGTTGGCTATATACTCAACCAATTGGCTCGTTTTGCTGTGCCACTGTTTTTTCTCATTTCTGGTTATCTTATCCAGCCCAAGTTAAGCCGCGCACCTATCGAAACACTAAAAAACTACGCCAAACCACTGATGAAGGTTTGGCTCATTTGGAGCGTGATCAGTTTATTGATGCCATTCCAGTGGCAAACTGTCGCTGAGGCGGGGTATCTCGCCGAAAGGCAGGGCTACTGGGGCTACTTAATGTCGACCCCGTTCAATTCACTCGTCGAAGGCGGGCTCGTTCACCTGTGGTTTATTCCAGCTCTGGTCATTGCCGTTGCCTTAATTGCCTTCCTCGTGCATATCAATATGGCTCAATTGGTACTGCCAACCGCCGTATTGCTATACATATACGGCGTGTTTGCTGGCAGTTATTCGACCATTACCGACCTGCCAGCGCCTTTCTTTACTCGTAATGGGCCGTTTTTCAGTACGTTGCTGGTAACACTGGGTTATCTAGCACGAGAAGAACAGTGGCGATGGTCGCGAAACAATACGATTCGATGCATTCTTCTTGGTATGGCGCTGCACTTTGGTGAAGCTTATTGGCTAATGCAACACGAGGTCGCTTTTAATTCTCACGACTTCCTGTTTGGTACTGTTATCTGGGCCGTGGGTGTCGTCATGTGGCTGTTAGTCCACCCACATTTTGGCGATATGCCTTGGGTATTCAAACTATCTCCTAGCGTGTTAGGCATTTATGTTAGCCATCTTCTTGTGATAATTATTATGATGAATGTCGCTGGATTTATCGGGTTGCAACACCTTGAGAAAGATGTGTTTATTTATCCTGCAACGATTGTCGCAACCATACTGCTTGTGAAAGCAATTGAGGCTTCACCGTTGAGAAAATGGCTGCTGCGCTAAATCCATTCAGCGCTCGATATAGCTAGCTCTAACTCAAAAGGGTTAGAGCTAACCAGTTAAAAATGAGATTTTTCTCTCACTGACCAATTTTTGACTTTCTAATCCTTCAGAATTTGCCGTCACTCACAAAAAACATTGTTCATTTCCTTTAAATTGGCTCGACTATTACAACATTGCTCATTAAACGGAGGCTGTATGTGGGCAGGTCAAGGACTCGTTCCTTTTTTAGAGATTAGCCATTGGTTAACTTACGGTTTGTATGCCGCTGTGGTTTTATTTGGCGCAGCAAGCATTGCGTCACTCAGAAAATAGTGGCGCACACTATCATTTCCTAACTCCTACTGTTAATTCGAGCTCTCTCACAACTAACTCATTAATTTGTGGCTAATATTTCTCCAACCAGACAAAGGAGAAATGTCTATGCCAATCTATCCAATTGTAGCTTTCTGCTGTTTGTTGTTCTCTAGCGCCACCTTTGCTGCCCCCACCAATGAACTGAACCTTGTTAATTCTGGTGTCGGTTACGCGGCTCTCATTATCTTTTCGATTGCTTACATACTGGTTATGTTGGAAGAGTATCTGAAAATGAGAAAATCCAAGCCTGTGCTGCTCGCTGCAGGGTTAATTTGGATTCTAATTGGCTACACTTTTGCTCAACACAACCAGCCAGAAATCGCCAAATCCGCACTAGAGCACAACTTGTTGGAATACGCGGAACTGCTGCTGTTTTTGTTAGTAGCGATGACTTACATCAATGCTATGGAAGAGCGCAAACTCTTCGATGCCTTACAGGCGTGGATGGTCGGCAAAGGCTTTGGCTTCAAAAAGCTGTTTTGGCTGACGGGGTTTCTCGCCTTTATTATTTCACCGATTGCCGATAACTTAACCACAGCCCTCTTGATGTGCGCTGTGGTGATGAAAGTCTCTGGTGATAATCCTAGATTCGTGAATCTTGCCTGTATCAACATTGTTATCGCTGCCAACGCTGGCGGTGCATTCAGCCCATTTGGTGACATTACGACCCTGATGGTGTGGCAAGCCGGGCATGTCAGCTTTGCTGAATTCATCCCGTTATTCGTCCCGTCACTGGTGAACTACTTGGTTCCTGCATTTTTGATGTCACTCTTTGTTCCAAACACCAAACCGAATACGATTCACCAACACGTAGAACTGAAACGCGGCGCGAGACGTATTGTCGCACTATTCATTCTGACGATTGCCACCGCAGTCTCTTTCCACGCTTTGCTGCACTTCCCACCCGTTATGGGCATGATGATGGGCTTGGCTTACTTACAATTTTTCGGTTATTTCTTACGCCAAACACTCAAACACTCCTTGGCAAAAAAAGCAGCCATGGCAATTGCCAATGGCGACGATCACGCATTAAAACGCTTAGGTTCAGTCGTGCCGTTTGACGTGTTCCACCGTGTATCTCGAGCAGAATGGGATACCTTGCTGTTCTTCTACGGCGTAGTGATGTGTGTCGGCGGTTTGAGCTTACTTGGCTATCTCGAACTGGTTTCAAACGTCATGTACAACCAATGGAACCCTGTCTGGGCCAACGTGATGGTTGGTGTTCTATCTGCCATCGTCGATAACATTCCGGTTATGTTTGCTGTACTGACTATGGAACCAAGCATGTCGATGGGGAACTGGTTACTTGTCACATTGACTGCGGGTGTGGGGGGCAGCTTGCTTTCAATTGGCTCTGCGGCAGGTGTCGCATTAATGGGAGCCGCGCGTGGTCAATATACCTTCTTTGGCCACCTAAAATGGGCTCCCGTCATCGCCTTGGGTTATGCCGCCAGTATTGCAGTGCATTTGTGGATGAATAGCGGTTTATTTACCTAAAAGCACCGCGCGTCAGGCGCTTAACTTGCGATATAACCTAACGGTCGGATGGATGGTTAACGCCATCCATCACTTCGATAGTTCCCAATTCATATGGGTTGACGCCCTCTAAACAGCCGACATTATAGCCGTACTCACTCGGGTCAGAGCGACGCTGATGGTGCGTATAAATACCACATTCGCCACAGAAAAAGTGCTTCGCTGTGCGAGTGTTAAATTGATACAGCTTCAAAACGTCTTCGCCTTGCACGATACGAATACCATTCAGAGGCACAGATGCCACAATCGCGCCGCGACGTCGACACATGGAGCAATCACATCGTCTCGGCTTCTCAATACCATTAGGTAATGCAAGTTCCAGCTCAACTTTTCCGCAGTGACAACTCAGTCGATGTAATGCGTTGATTTGGGTAGTGCCGACTTTCTTAATCATAACTTTTCCTTGTTGTTTTTCTACCTGTGTACATTATGTTAAACAGGCTAGCATCAGCACAATCTTGTCCAAAAACTCGACATTCATCACTTTTCGCGACATTTTATTGGCCGATTTGTTAGTTGCTATTTTGGCAACTGTTTATCTCGTTGGATGGACGTGTTGTCTCCGGCGCGGTTTTTAAACCAAGGAAAAAATTTTATGGATAAAGATCATAGCCTAAGAGAGAACCTCTTGGCTCTGACGCTCGGCAGTGCGTTAGTGTCGCTTGGGGTAATATTTTTCAGCAAAGTAGGATTGCTCACCGGAGGTACGGCTGGTTTGGCGATCTTCCTTACCAAAGTGAGTGACTTCAGCTTTGGTCAGATATTTTTCGCTCTCAACCTCCCTTTTTATATTTTGTCTGTAATGCGCATGGGATGGCGCTTCACCATTAATACCTTCATTGCGGTCTCGATTGTTTCTTTTGCGGTCGATCATCTGCACCATGTGATTGAAATTTCGCGAATCGAACCTTTCTATGCAGCACTTCTAGGTGGTGGGTTAATTGGGATAGGTATGTTGGTGATTTTCCGTCACAAGATGAGTTTAGGCGGTTTTAACATTCTAGCGTTGTACCTTCAGGAACGTTTTGGGATTCGAGCTGGTAAAGTTCAGATGGCGCTCGATTGTGCCATCGTAGTGATGTCGCTGTTCATTGTGGATGTGCACCTTATCGCTCTATCCATCCTAGGTGCCGTGGCGACAAACTTGATTTTGGCGATGAACCATAAACCAGGACGATACCAGGCAAAAGCGCAAATAGCATAGTCAACATCGTGTAATGAGTGAACTTACAAAATATGAGCCCCGAGCCATTCGCTCGGGGCTTTTTTATTCAACGTTGAGATCATGTCAACGAACTCGTTGTGCAGTATTGCTGCATCCCCACATCCACTCGAGCTTTATATTTCTGGCTAAGATGGAAGTGCACTTGCATCAGCAAATCATGCGCATGGAACAGCTCAAACGCGTCACCACCATTTTGCTGACAAATGGCTTCGCAGCGCTCGGCATGCTGCTTGGCTTGTCCGGCTTCACCCGCTTTGAGTAAACTCATCGCTAAGCGATACTCAGCACGTTCTTCTTGCATCCAACCACCCGCCACTTTCCAGTAATCCAACGCGAGCTTCGCCGCTTCTAGCATCCTCGATTTTTCCACATCCGTGCGCTCAGCCAGCGCTTCATACTGGCACGCCAAGTTGTTTGCTGTGATTGCGATAGAGCGCGCTAGCGGCCCTTCAGCATCTTGTGGTGTCATACCTAGCGCGGCTTTCGCCAGCCATTGGCTCGCCAGTTCAAGCTGAGCAAGCGCAGAAAGTTCATTCGAAATCAAAGCGTAAACTCGTCGTTGGTCTTGCTCTTCCAATAATTCCATATTGACAGTGCCATCTACGAAGTAGCGCGCAACGGCAATATTGCGTTGCAATGCCGAACTCTCGGCAACCTTGCGTTCATCAAAGCGCTCTAAACAAGCAAGAAACGGTTCTGGACGCTGGAGGTGCCCAATCGCGGTGTGCAGCATCAATGCGAATATTCGCTCGATGTGGTTAACGTTTTCCACCTCACTCAGAGCCGTTTCCAATTGAGCATAAGTTTGTTCGGGCTGTGTTTCGTGATGCTGCCAACACTCACTCATGAATGCATCAAAATCCGTTTTGAAAGGCATGTCCTTATTATCCTTTTTCTATTCGTATAACGAATATGAAACTCTACACTATCGTTTCCCCTGTGTAGCACGCTTGAATCGCCTCACTTAAAGCGGTGTACCTTGCTCCAACGCAAGTAAACGTTGCTTGCGCTCTACTCCACCAGCATACCCTGTCAATTTACCGCTTTTGCCAATAACGCGATGACAAGGCACCACGATAGAAATAGGATTTTTGCCGTTTGCCAACCCAACAGCGCGCACAGCTTTAGGGTTGCCAATCGCGTTGGCGAGATCTTGATAGCTCCACGTCTCGCCGTATGGAATGGTCGTTAGTGCCTGCCACACTTGATTTTGAAAATCCGTGCCTGTAGCCGCCAAAGGCAGCTCAAATTCATTACGTAGGCCAGAAAAGTATTCATTCAACTGGGTAACAGCTTGGCGCAAAACTGGGTGTTGATCGTCTCGCGCTCCCAGTTCACTCGGCTTAGTGGTGCATGTTTCAAACCAAATGCCAAGCAAGCCCTCAGTGTTAGATTGGATGGTCACCGTTCCTAATAGGCTCGGCATTTCGGTATAAAATGTTTTCATGATTGATTCCATAAGTGAAACGTCGCGTAGCTTCCCCAAGGGGCCGCAGTGTGCGTATTCAGTGATGGGTAACGCTGCATCGCCTTTTTCACCACTAAGTCTTTATCTAAAAAGCAATCGGGTTGAGATTGCCCTCGCAGTTGAGCATAACTAACTGTCCAAGGTCCAATGCCTTTCAAGGCTAGCCACTGCTGGGGGGCGGCTTCTGAGTTGTCCTGCATGAACTGGGCGAAGCGCACTAGCGTCTCTTTACGGCTTTGCGGCATGCGCAAAAAGCTCACGTCGGTATTCGCTATCGCATCTGGTGTCGGGAAAAAGCGTTTTTCTGACTCTCCACTAAGTGTGGTCACCAATAAGTTAAGTTGACCAACCGCGGCTTTAACCGACACTTGCTGGCCTAAAATCGCTCTAACCCCTGCTTCCCATGCATTCCATACACCAGGAATACGAATACCTTTACTCGACACGAGCCCAGGCGCGACATACTCCAAATGCTGCTCAACAGTACAAATATCAGCGTCAAGATCGAACATACGACGAATGTCAGACACCAAGTTTTGCAGCTTCGTTACGTCTTCAATTTCAAACGCTAGCTCTAGGTACCCTTCACCTTTGGTCGCTTTAAACCATGCTTTACTGGTATCCAGACAAACGTTGCGCTGATAACTCTCATCACTCACCAGCTCAACTCCCTCAATCGCTCGTAAACGGTAGAAGTTCAGCATGTGCTGCCAATTCAATTCACCTCGATAAGGCAAGGCAATTCGATTGCTACCCATACCGTCAAACTCTTTGCGACGGACTTGAGAAGGCGTCAATTTGAGAAACTTTTGGAAAGCATCGTTAAAGCGGCGTGTACTATTAAAACCGGCGGCGAAGCCTACTTCGGTGACCGACATAGAACTGGAATGAAGTAACTGTTTGGCGAACATTAATTGTTGATATTGCGCATACTGCTTGGGTGACATGCCTAGATACTGCTCAAACAACATACGTAAGTAGCGATCCGAAATCCCAACACGCTCTGCTAGCCCAGACACCGAGTGGTGATGCAACTCCCCTCGATCAATTAACGAAATCGCTCGTTGAAAGGTCGTTTCTACGCCTTTCCATGCCCAAGAACCCGGCGCGCTATCAGGTCGACAACGCAAACATGGACGGTACCCCGCTTGGAGAGCTTGCGCTTTATCGGTGAAGTACTCTACGTTTTCTTCTTTAGGTAAATTAGCCGGACAAATTGGGCGACAAAAGATCCCCGTTGTTTTCACAGCCACATAAAATCGCCCATCAAAGCGGCTGTCTCGCGCGACTCGCGCCTTATGACACTGCTCGAAAGTCAGTGAGGTATGGGGGTGAATAAACATAGTGCTTTCCTTGCTCATGCCTTTTGTCATTTATTGTTCATAGGCATCGTTCAATATAATGTTATTGTAGCTTGCTTAAGCGTCTACAATTAGCCATTTTCGGAACTCAATATTGAGATTTATTGGCATTAGCGCTTTTGTACACTAAAGTTAGATTCAGAACATCACAACAACGTCGGCTAAAGGGAATTGGCATGGACTTACACACTTGCGTAATTGTACTAAGAAACCAAAAGGTTATTACCAGTAAATCCGTAGATCATTCAATTGGAATTATCGAACGAGACTCAGATAACGAGATCTCAGAAATTCAAATTAATGCCACGGATGGGCGTAATATTCGAACCTATCACTACAACAATGTAGAGGAGTCACTAGAGAGCTTAATGAACCTCTGACGGTTTTCTTTAACACACCTTTCTCCCTTGTTAATAGCGAAAGCAATAGAGCACAGCAACCTGTGCTCTTTTTTTGTTTAACAGCAAAAATGTTTATCGAAAATAATGATGGAACCTGATTTAAAACACGACAAAACTGGCATAAAAAACTCATAAAAAACACTCAAGAAACTGATTAAAAATAACAAAAAACCGTTATTCAATTTTTTAGAACGAGTTTATCAAAATACTCCCGTTATTTTTATTCTCACCGCCACCTAAACTGTTCTCAACAGCACGGGAGCACACGCTTCCCACTCATTGAAAAGAGTCAGAGGACAGAATCATGAAAGCACTATTACAGAAAATCACCACTTCAAACGCAGGTTACAGCGCACTATCACTTCGCATTCCAATCGGCATTATCTTTATGGCGCACGGCGCACAAAAACTGTTTGGTTGGTTTGGTGGCTATGGGTTAGAAGGTACAGGTCAGTGGATGGCATCCATCGGTTTAGGTCCTGGCGTGCTAATGGCATTCCTTGCTGGCAGCGCAGAGTTCTTTGGCGGCTTGTTCATCTTGCTTGGCCTACTAACTCGCCCAGCCGCCGTTGCTTTAGCGTTCACGATGGTGGTAGCGATATTCTCCGTCCACTTTGAAAACGGTTTGTTCATGGCAAACAACGGTTATGAGTTTGGCTTAGCTTTACTTGCAGCAAGTGTTTCACTGGCGTTCTCTGGCGCAGGTAAAGCAGCATTAGATAACTTCTTGAACAAAAAGCTCTCTTAGGGAGGCCTTATGATTACGGTAAGACTTGCAGCAGACCGAGGTCGAGCAAACTTTGGTTGGCTTGATAGCAAACATACGTTTTCTTTCGGTAGCTATTACGATCCTCAACATATGGGCTTTTCTGAATTGAGAGTCATCAATGACGATGTAGTCCAACCTGGCGCAGGTTTTGATACACATGGCCATCGTGATATGGAGATCATCAGCTATGTGCTGGATGGTGTTATCGCGCACAAAGACAGCGAAGGTAACGTGAAAACATTACCTGCTGGGGAATTCCAACTCATGTCGGCAGGGAAAGGGATTTACCACAGTGAGTACAATGCGTCGAACCGCGACACGCTGCGCTTTCTACAAATTTGGATTCAGCCAAATACATTTGGAACCAAACCAGGTTATCAGCAAAAAGATTTTGGTCGCACGCCTGGATTAACAACTATCGCGACTCCAACAGGAGAAAACGGTACGCTACTTATTAAGCAAGATGCCACATTACATCAGTTAATTCTTGAACCAAATAGCGAACTTAACTTTGAAATAGAATCGGGTAGAAACTTATTCGTTCACCAAGTAACGGGGAGCCTTAGCATCGACAATACCACCTTGACAGCAGGCGACGGCGCGAAGATCGAACAGCAAAGTAAGGTTGTTTTACGCAATACATCAAACGAGAGCACAACCGCCCTGCTATTTGACTTGCCATAACTATCGATTCATCGAGATAAAAAAAAGCCGCCTGGATCTTCCAAGGCGGCTTTTTAATTTCTCTGAGTCTTCACTCAACGCTATTCGTCGGAAATACCGGAACCAATTTGCTGAAAACTGTAAGCTGTCAGTGGATCAATCTCTTTAACAATTTCTTCCACTTGCTTAATCGCGTCTACAGACGAGCTAGCTTTACGATAGCTCAAATAGATAGGGCGACACCAATCTTCTACGCCAGACACCTTGTGAAGCTGCCCATTGGCGATAAATGGCTCTACCAGAGAGATGGGTAAGTAAGCGGCACCGCCCTTCTCCAAAATAAAGTCCAATGCTATACGCGCTGTTGAGGTGCGTAGATACGGAGCCGGGATCTTAGGGTGACGTTCAGAATGTTCTGATGAGAAGCGCGTTCCCCAATCCACATACACGTATTTGTTTTCAAAAACGGTGTCTAAAGAGTCTTTCTCAGTCGATACCAGAACGAGAACAACATCAGCCACTTTTTTGCAGTTAAGCTCATCAGCTTTGATTTGGTCGAACGCAAATGCCATATCTAACGTGCGCTCTAGCAAGCTGCGACTGAGCATTTCCCGCCCCATCACTTCAGCCATGAAGCCATAGCCTCCAAATGAATCCGTGACGACACTTAAACAGTTCTGCAAGTAGGCGTCCCAAATATTTGGCGTACCACCTAACGTTAATTGCAGCGCTTTACCATCTTCAAGCGATAACTCTAGCTTCGCTTGTTGCAATGTGGTGACCATCACCTCTGCATAACTGATTAAGCGCTCACCTGCAGAGGTCAACTTTATGTTATTTCGATCACGAATAAACAATTGCGTATCGAAGTAACTTTCCAATTGTTTGATACGTGCGCTCACTGCAGCTTGGGTAATATAAAGATTCTCAGCGGCGCGTCCGAAGTGACGAACCCTTGCCAGCTCTAAAAATGTTCGAAAGACTTTTACATCCATAAACCATCTCCTGGTTAATATAAAACCAGATTAACAACTAATTAAAATCATGACGACAAAAAAGTTTTGTTTTTCTTTTGTTAGCTTTACGCCTAATTTTCGCCGTAGTTCACTACATTCATCAATAACGGTTACAGAGGCTGTTGACATGTCTGACACTGAATTCCGTCATGGCAAAAAACGTTTTTACGACAACGTAAAATTCCCACGCGGCTTTGCAAAGTCTGGCGATTTTACTCTCTCGGAAGAGGAAATCCTAACAATTTATGGGGATACTATGCTTGGCTTAGAGTCAGGCGAATTAACACCTGAAAATAGCGAAGAGAAACACTTCATCAAGGTGCTAGAAAACCCAGGCAAAGCAAAAACAAAACTTGAGCGTACGTGGCTAAAGTACACCCAACTTGCTCGTGGTCGCAAGCGCTTCCACACGCTAAATGGTCGTAATAAGCCTGACGCGACAGAAGATTACATTGAAGAGAGTTTGGTCGAAGACGATTAATAACCAAATAAACTAATTCTCGCCTTTTTCTAGCAGTAGGTAATAGGCGAAAGCTCGTTTGGTTTGACTGAGCGAGCAAAACAAGCTCATTTCTTCTCCTAAAGCCCAAGGGCGCGTTCTCCCAAGGGCTTTTTTAGTATTTAGTGCTAGTCTACTTGGCAAGCATCGCGATCTTTTTCAAAAAGCTCTCTTTCAAGTGCTCTTGGTCGTACTCCAATTGATAGGTATTGTGGAAGCCAACCTTTAGCTCAACACCATTCCCTCGTAAGAAAACGTTGTACCCGTCGTAATCGGAAAACGCTTCTACACCTTCATACATTTTGCCAAATTCGGTTGGTGTACCGTTGTTCATCACACATTCGTAAGCCTGTAGTACTTTGCTCGGATCTAACTCATTTTTCATACCGAATTCCTCACTGGTTTACACATTTCAATTATGGTTAAGGAATGAGCGTCGTGCCATGTCCATCCCATAATATTTGAAGTTCGTGTGCGGTTTCACACTCTGTAGGTTGTTAAAAAACAAGGTTAAGTGCGAAGACAGAACTTAATTTAGATCATAAATTTTATCTATCAATTCGTCAGTTTCATAATGCAATTTCTTTGTAAAAAATCGGCTTATAAAAGCATTTAGATATAAAAACAGTCGATAAAATCAACACTGGTTAAAGAAAAAGCAAAATTTTGACCTAAAACAATAGCAGTTCGTCATTACTTATTTTATAATGCGAATTAATGTTTCGGTACATCGTAAATTCCAATAACTAGGGGCACAAAATGAGACTTATCCCGTTAACTCGAGCAGCACAAGTAGGTAAGTGGGCAGCTGCGCATATCGCTAAGCGTATCAACGACTTTAAACCTACTGCTGAGCGTCCATTCGTTCTGGGTCTACCAACTGGTGGCACTCCTCTAGCAACCTACAAAGCCTTAATCGAGCTTTACCAAGCCGGCGAAGTGAGCTTCAAAAACGTCGTGACTTTCAACATGGATGAGTACATTGGCATCCCTGCGGATCACCCAGAGTCTTACCGCTCGTTCATGTACAACAACTTCTTTAATCACATTGATATCCAAGAAGAAAACATCAACCTACTGAATGGTAACACTGACGATCACGACGCAGAATGTAAGCGTTACGAAGACAAAATTAAGTCTTACGGTAAGATCAACCTGTTCATGGGCGGCGTGGGTAACGACGGTCACATCGCGTTCAACGAGCCAGCGTCATCTCTGTCTTCTCGTACTCGCATCAAGACACTGACTGAAGACACTCGCATTGCGAACTCTCGCTTCTTTGACGGCGATATCAACCAAGTGCCTAAATACGCACTGACTATCGGTGTGGGTACACTGCTAGACGCAGAAGAAGTGATGATTCTGGTAACAGGTCATAACAAAGCTCAAGCACTTGAAGCAGCAGTAGAAGGTTGTGTAAACCACCTATGGACGGTTTCTGCACTTCAACTTCACCCTAAAGCAGTGATCGTATGTGACGAGCCAGCTCAACAAGAACTGAAAGTGAAGACAGTGAAGTACTTCTCGGAGCTAGAAGCGGAAAACATCAAAGGTTTTTAATCCATAGGATGACAGCCTAGATGCACGCTAAAAATACGAAACCCGTGATTGATCACGGGTTTTTTCTTATCTGAACAGCGGGCTTAAGTCGTTAATAAGCTTTAATACCAAACTGACGAAGACGCTTAGGCAGCACTTCATCTAACTTGTCTAGTTCACTCGGTTCGACTTCGATAAGGTTAAAATGATGCTGCTCATACACAGTACGAATGGTCTCACGGTCAGCCTCAGCCATCTCCCCAGTATCACTTCCCCAAAACTGCAAATAGACTTTACCACCTGGCAAATAAAAGTCACTGGTGACATCTTGGTCAATCGGCAGCTGACGTTCATAAGCGTGCACCACACCAGCCAAGTACAGCCAGTTGTCGATGAGCAACTCCCCCTTAGAGCGCACGTAATGCCCATCTAATGTTCGGTGTTTGGCTTCAAACTTTTGGCGAAAGCTTGAGTACGATTTATCCGTGGAGTGTGACTCGGCATCTTGCCCTAAAAATTCAATGACAGACTGCTTAAGACGCTTATTACGCAGCACCACATCGTGCCATACGACAAAGGTATTTTGTGTCTCTTTATCGGTTCTTTGCTGGCCACCAGCGCGTATACCAGCTTCAGTGACACTCCAACCTTCTTCAGATTTGGCGATCCACCCCAACTCACTCAACAGTTGGTTCATGCGCTTCGCATTCAGTTTCAGCTTTTCACCCAGCTGCGTGGCGCTTAATGTTTTCCCTGAGCTGGAAGTCAGCTCAATATGTAAATTGGTCGGCCAGACGATGAACTGGCCAAATTTAGGGTGATCCACATATTCGCCGCCAAACTTGGCGCCTTCTTCCGTCAGAATCCATTTTTCGTCTTGACGAACAATGTAGCCAGCACGTTTGAGATCGGCAAACAACAGCTTGGCTTCAACCTTGCGCATTTTCGCTAATGCCGACGTCGATATTTTTTCAGACATGTGGGTACCTCATGCTGCTGTAGAACTGAACACTATGTCATCATAGTAACGTATTGATTTCACGGCTTGAAGTCAGAGAAACTAGATTTCGTGTTACAAATAACAAAGCCAATCTCAAGGGACTGGCTTTGTTAAGTTGAAAGAAGCGGGGGCTATTTAATAAAAGCAATGCAGCCTTGCAAAATCACTAAGTTCACAATGTCGATGAAGAATGCACCGACAATTGGTACTACCATAAATGCTTGTGGTGATGGACCATAACGACTCACGATAGAGCCCATATTCATGACCGCAGTCGGTGTGGCACCTAAACCGAAACCACAATGTCCACTGGCGATCACCGCGGCATCGTAATTACTGCCCATCATGCGGAATGTTACGTAATAAGTGAACACCGCTAGTACGGCAGACTGAATAGCAAGAATAATAAGGAATGGGATCGCAAGATCAAAGATATTCCACAATTTCAAGCTCATCAGAGCCATGGCAAGGAACAGCGATAGCGAAACCGTACCAAGAATATCAACGGTTTCTAAATCAACCTTGCGCACCTTGGTCACTTCCATGATATTGGTGATGACAACACCAATAAACAGCGCATAAACAAAATCTGGGATCATCAACCACTTGATGCCAAAACTGCTCACCCAACTCTCCAGATAGCTCGCGCCTGTCACGCAAAGCAAAATAATGGATAAGCTTTCTACAACTCTTTTCGCCGTGACACGATCTTCTTCATGTTCGTTATAGGTCACCAATTCAGGGAAACTCTGATGGCTTTGGTTGGTGCGTCCGTATTCCGATTCTAAGTTGTGCTTGTTGAGTAACTTTTGCGCGACAGGGCTGCCAATAATCCCGCCCATGACCAAGCCAAACGTAGCAGAAGCCATCGCCACTTCTAGGACATTGTGCAAACCATACATTTCTTGAAAAGTTTGCGACCACGCCGCACCAGTTCCATGTCCGCCAGAAAGCGTAATAGAGCCGGCGATCAACCCCATGAGTGGATCTAACCCCAATGCGGTAGCTAAGGATACGCCGACCGCATTTTGGATAAGAATGTAGACCGATGCCACAACAAGGAAGATGAAAACCTTCGCACCGCCTTTAATAAGTTGGGTGTAATTCGCGGCTAAGCCAACCGTCGCAAAAAACATCAGCATAAAGGTGTTTTGCAGTGGCAAATCAAATGATACATCCACACCATTTAAGTGCATCGTCGTGATCACGCAAGCCACGACTAGACCACCAACAATTGGCTCTGGGATATTGAATTTCTTTAAGGTTGGTAATTTGGTGTTAATGAACTGCCCTAAAAATAACACGCAAATTGCGACGAGAAACGACTCTTGTGGGCCGATAGATATTACCTGATTCATGAGACCTCTTTACTCTCCTCTTTCTCATTCATTGAGCAAGCGCTCAACGTGAGATAGGTGCCTAAGTCAATCAGATTGCCTCTCGAACCTTTTGTTTTCTAGGGTGTATTTGCCACAAATTCTCATCAAGTAAGAAATGGATGCACCCAAAATCCCACTGATTATCATTATATGAGAATACCAATACCAAGCTGGTGGTAAATACCTTGATTGGATTAGAAAAATAACACTTCTCAACTTATGAGAAGTGTCTAATTTATGTTCACAATAAAGTCTTCAAAATAGCTATCACATAGGTAGATATTTAGGGAAAGCGAAGGCTGGAACATACGCTTAATTTTAAATTATTACTTTCTCTCCGGCACACTAGGTGTTATACCTATATATAACACCATTTCAGCCAAGAGATTCACTCATGACCAATTGGCATGATCGCCAACCGATTTTTCGACAGTTGGCTGACCAGATCACTCAACAAATACTGCAAGGTATCTGGCAAGAAGGCGATGCTCTGCCCTCCGTTCGTAGCATCTCTGCGGATATGAAAATTAACCACCTCACCGTCATGAAAGGCTATCAATTGCTTGTTGATGAGGGGTTAGTGGAGAAAAAGCGCGGTCAAGGTATGTTTGTCGCTTCAGGGGCAAAACTAAAATTGCTCGCAGACGAGAAGGCACGTTTTCTTCAACAACAAATTCCTCAGATAGCCGACACAATACAGCGTCTGGATATGTCACTCGACGAATTCATTCAACAACTAAAACCACACTTGAAAGGTGACCAATGAGCGCATTAGTCAGTGTAAACAACGTCTCCAAGCAATATCAGCAACAAGGAGAAGCACTGCATGAAGTGAGTTTCGACCTACATGCAGGACAAGTACTTGGCTTACTCGGCCATAATGGCGCAGGTAAATCAACGCTTATTAATGCCCTACTCGGCGCACATGAATATCAAGGCACTGTTCGTATCAACGGATTTGAACCCATTATGCAACGCGACAAAATAATGCGGAGCTTATCCTATATCTCGGATGTGAACGTTCTGCCAGATTGGATGACTGTCGCTCAACTGCTTAACTATACCGAAGGCGTGCATCCAGGGTTCAATCGCGCTCAAGCAGATACGCTGCTTCGTCAAACGGACATCAAACCTCGTGCGCGCATCAAATCTTTATCCAAAGGGATGAAGGTGCAATTGCACCTCGCGATTGTAATCACGACTAACACCCAAATCCTCATATTGGATGAACCGACACTCGGGTTAGATCTCGTGTATCGTGATACGTTTTATCGTCACTTATTGGAATGGTTTCACGACGGCGAGCGCGTGTTGATCATCGCCAGTCATGAAGTATCAGAGATTGAGCACTTACTGACTGATGTGCTGATTCTCAAGCATGGCCGCCCTGTACTACAAACCTCGATGGACAGTATCAGTGAAGACTACTTTATCCTTGAGGCCAACGACGAATACCGCACACAAATTGAAGCGATGAACCCACTCTCGTCACAAAAAGGGCTCGGTTCAACGAAATGGTTACTCGCTGCCCAGTATGCCCAACAAGCAGAAACAATGGGGGCCATCCATGGAGTGAAGTTAGCGGATCTATTTTTAGCATTGCAGAAGGAGGCAGCGTAATGCGTTCAGTTGTCGCGATGTTGCAAAAAGAGTGGTTGGAAAACCCTCTTGTTTTACGTATTCCACTGTTTGTGTTGGCATGTGGACTTATTCTCTTTGTCAGTTTAATGAGCAACGACACTCTACAACACAATATGTTTTTCCAAATGAGCTTTGGTGGCGATGTCAGTGACATTCACAAAGAGCTTGGTGACGATGTAAACATGTTGATCACCGGCGGGGCGGGACTGCTGTCTATCTTATTAGCCGTTCAATACTTCCCGAGAACACTGCGCAAAGAACGCGCGGAGGGCAGTATTATGTTTTGGCGTAGTATGCCGGTCAGCGACATAAAAACTCACTTAGTGAAGCTAGGGTTTGGCTTATTGGTGATTCCGCTCGTTTGCTCGGCGCTTGTGCTCGCAGCAGATTTGATGTTGTGGTTGCTGAACATCTCTACCGATCACCAATTGGCTTTATTGTACCGCCAAGCCTCGTTAGGTTACGTGCTGCTGCATTGGGGAGAGTTTTTAATCAGAATGTTGTTCGCCGGTATTCTACTGTTACCGCTGGCATTAACCGCAATGGCTATTTCTCAGAAAGTGAACTCACCACTGGTCATTTTGTTTATCGCCATTTATGCGCTGCGCTGGATGCCAATCGCACTATTTGGCTATTACGGCCTAGATCAGTTCTTCTCCGAAGTGCTTTACCTTCCACTGCACGCCATTGTTGCACCAAGCCCATTTAATGCAATTCCTCAAGCGGGTTGGTTAAACGTTGGCATTTACGCTTTCGTCGGCGTTCTTGGTTGGACAGCTAGTCTCAAGTTCAGCCGAACCATTCAATAATCCGTCGTTCGATAAACGGCCAAAATCGAGCCATAAAAAAACGGTCACAACCTGTGTTGTGACCGTTTTTATTTCGACCTCAGGAGATCATGAACTTAAATTTAACCAAGGAATGAAATGTAACCTTGTAAAATGATTAAGTTAACGATGTCGATAAAGAAAGCCCCCACAATTGGCACCACCATAAATGCCTGCGGCGACGGGCCAAATCGGTTAACGATAGAGCCCATGTTCATCACGGCTGTTGGGGTTGCCCCCAAGCCAAAACCACAGTGACCACCCGCAATAACCGCAGCGTCGTAATTGCGTCCCATCACTTTGAACGTGACGTAGTAAGTGAAGATAGCTAAGACCACAGACTGCACAGCCAAAATGACCAAGAATGGAATCGCTAAGTCAAAGATATTCCATAACTTCAAGCTCATTAATGCCATCGCCAAGAACAATGACAAAGAAACGGTACCGAGCATATCGACGGTTTCTGCGTCTAACTTACGAAGCTTGGTCACCTCTAAGAAGTTCGTGATGATCACACCAATGAACAGCGCATATACAAAGTCTGGAATCATCAACCATGAGATTTCATACGTGCTAACCCATTGCTCAACATACTTCGCCCCCGTAACACAGATCAGTAGGAAGAAGAGTTTCTCCACCACTTTTTTCGCCGTTACTTTATCTTCTTCGTATTCGTTGTAGGTCACCAACTCAGGGAATTTTTCGTGAGTTTTGGCATCCCGACCACCACGACCATACTCCGATTCAATGCTGTTTTTTTCTACGAGGCGCTGTGCCACTGGGCTACCAATGATACCGCCGATGATCAAACCAAAAGTGGCTGATGCCATCGCAATTTCCAAAACGTTATCCAATCCATACACGTCTTGGAAGGTTTGTGACCACGCAGCACCTGTACCATGGCCACCAGACAGAGTAATCGAGCCAGCAATTAACCCCATCAAAGGATCTAAACCGAGCGCCGCCGCGAGTGAAACGCCAACGCCGTTTTGTATGATGATGTAAAACGATGCGACAGCTAAGAAGATAAAAACCTTCGCACCTCCTTTCATCAACTGAGTGTAATTTGCGGCCAAACCAACCGTCGCAAAAAACATTAACATAAACGTATTTTGTAACGGCAAATCGAACTCCAAGTCGATGCCGTTGAAATGAAGAGCAGTAATCATGCAGGCCACAATAAGGCCACCTACAATCGGCTCAGGTATGTTGAACTTCTTTAAAATCGGTAGCTTAGCATTAATAAAATGCCCCAGGAAAAGCACACTGATTGCGACCAAGAAGGACTCCAGTGCACCTACAGATATTAAATGATTCATATCGCCTCTTATTATTGTTCTCTTCATCCTCCGTAATGATCGAGTGTTAATTTAACCTTCATTCAATAGCAAATGTTCTCGCTTTACTGTTTCGAAAATACTCAAAAGTTGGTGTAGATGCGCCTTAGGCTAGTTTAAGGGACGCTCCTTTAGCGATGTGTCAGTTTTCCGCTGTTAGCAAGCCCTTAAATGTGAAAGGAGCCGATATAGCTCCTTCAAATGCCCCCTCGCAATACCTGTGCGTGACTGCTTGGGGTATAGTGTTGTGAGTAAATTCTGGGTGACACTTTCTGAACCACATTGGGCTCCCTTACTTAAACAGAATGTGTCAATTACTATCAAACAAAGTTCCTTCCCGTTGTAACCTCTAAACGCCGAGATCGCGTTCAAAACAATTGGGTTTGCTTGTTCCTGTCGTAGTTTTTTAACTCTGGCTCATGGTGTGTAAACGAGCCGAATCCAAGGAAACTCTCAAGCTGCAACAAACGTTTTCGTCACAACGGAGCCGGATTATAACATATTGCTGATAATTTTCTTCAATTCAGTGATATTCACCAATCCCATGGTTTCATTCCATAATGATTAACTGCTGAATAGCATTTTTACAGACAAAAGAGCAAAGCCAATTCAACTTGGCCTCACCAAAAAATAAACCTTAAAAGCCAATCACTTACCTATCGTCTCCTGAGTAAAACGTGTTTTGATAGGCTTTCTGGAGGGCCCAGCAACCAAAATGTACGGGGTTGTCATGGTAGTCTTTCGAGGCTAACTACCCGATTCTGGGTGATAAAAACAATCCCAATTATGCATCACACAAAAACATGTATAATTTTTATGTAAGTTATTCAAATAACAAGAGCCCTACATGAACATTCATTCGCTTTTCCCTGTGCTATTACTCTGTGCCATCTCATCTGCCACTGCAGCGGAAAATATCCGTATTGAATATTCTTCCGTGGAAACAACCCATGAAAAAATCGCCCTGCAATCTATCCAAAACAGCGATGTAAACCCAATTTTTCTTGAGCTATCTCAGATCCACTTTCCATTTCGCAAACCACTCACACTGGTTTACGGCGGAGAAGATGGCCCAATGTACGATCCCGATACGCACACGATACACATTCCCTACACTTTTTATTTGGAATCACTCAATTACTTCTCCAATAACCAGTATGAAGAACGCCTTGGAAAATCCCCAAAAACAGGGGCGTTAGATACGTTATTACACACCTTGCTGCATGAAGCCGGGCATGCTTACATCGAAGATCAAAACATCCCTGTTCTCGGAAAAGAAGAAGATGCCGTCGATAATTTTGCCACGATCTTAATGATTGACTTCCTAGAAGATGGCGCAGAGATGGCCATTAGCGCCGCCGACATGTTCGCATTTGAGTCCGATGACAGACCGGACTACTACGACTTCGGTGAGTACATTGATGAGCACAGTTTTGATTTGCAACGCTACTTCTCTACCTTATGTTTGGTGTACGGCAGTGATCCGGAACAGTACAAGTCGCTTCTCGATGAAGTTGAAAAAGACTACCTACGAGATCGCAAAGACTTTTGCCAATACAATTACGAGAACATACGCGCGAATTGGAACCACTACCTGCAACATAATGAACCAAAAGAAAAATCGCCACGTAGAACTCAGTAAGCCAAATCAAATAATAAGACGATCGCAATGACAAAACTCACCATATTTTATGACGGAACTTGCCCACTGTGCGCCAAAGAAATGCACGCACTTAAGCGACGAGATGTAAAACAAGCGATAAAAATCGTCGATATCTACAGCGATGACTTTTCTGATTACCCACAGATAGACGCACAAAAAGCCAATACGATTTTGCATGCGCTGAATGACAATAATGAACTGATACTTGGTCTTGATGTGACTCACCGAGCATGGCAGTTGGTCGGTCGAGGTTGGCTATATGCACCACTACGTTGGCCATTACTCAAACCAATTGCCGACTGGCTTTACCTACGCTTTGCCAACAATAGGTATCGTGTCTCATACTGGCTTACTGGTAGCTCCCGCTGCAACTCGGGCCAATGCTCTCGCTAATTGTGATCCTGCTTAAAAATGTGAGTCTCTCTCGTCCACGATCACCAACTTCCTGTACTTCTCACCCGCCAACTCGGTTAATCTGCAATCAGTACAAAAATAATTATTAACACTTTTATTTGGTAAAGCTATTGAAGTTTACCAGTTTGTAACGCTGCGCCGAGACGTAAGGAAGTACCTATGAATCTAACGATAAGAAAGCGACTTTATATTCTTTCCATCATTCCCGTGTTAACGATTGCTTTGGGTATGATGTGGTTTACCTACCTCCAAACCAGTACCTACAACCAACAACAAATCAATCATACGCACACGACGATGATGGCGATGAAGAAAGCGGAACTGAAAAACTATGTGCAGATGGCTCATTCCGCACTCAAACCGTTATTGGATCGTAATGCCTCATTGCAAGAAGCTATTCCAGTGCTCAAAGAGCTAGAGTTCGGCCAATCAGGTTATATTTTTGCGTACGACTCAAAAGGCGTGCGTGTTGTTGTCGGAAAAAACAACAAAGGGGTTGGAGAAAACTTCTATAACCTTCAAGACAAAAAAGGCAACTACCTGATCCAAGACCTGTTGAAAAACGCCAAAACGGGTGACTTCACAACCTACTACTTCCCTAAGTTAGGGCAAACCGAAGCATTACCAAAACTCAGCTACTCCATGTTCATTCCCAAGTGGGATATTATGATTGGCACAGGTTTTTATACTGATGATATCGATGCGATCATTACAGAGATGGAAAACACAGCAAACGATGAGCTAAACAATACCTTAGCCGCTATTGCTATGTTTTGTGTCTCTATTGCCGTTGTCGTGGCCATTTTTGCCGTACTCGTCAACCGTAGCATTATGCGCCCTATCGAACAGTTTGACAGCTCAATCCAATCTTTCGCGCAAGGTGACGCCGACTTAACCGCGCGTATGGAAGAATCTAGCGTGCCAGAATTTAAGCAGCTCGCGCATAACTTCAATATCTTCGTTGAGAGCTTGCAAGGAATTATTAAGAGCGTCAGCCATGTCGGACAAGAGGTAGTATCAGAAACTAACAACATGTCTCAACGCGCCTCACAAGTGGATGAATTGGCTTCTGGTCAACGTGAGGAAACGGAACAAGTCGCGACCGCAATGACAGAAATGACGGCCACCGCTCACGAGATCTCTGGCAATGCAAACCAAGCCGCCGATTCCGCTAAAAACGCCGATGACAACGCACAACAAGCAAAACACATCGTAGACTCCGCCGCTAATTCCGTTGAAGCGCTAGCGAATGAGGTCTCTGAAGCAAGCACTGTAATTTCACGTCTAGAGAGTGACGTGCAGAACATCTCATCCTCACTTGAAGTCATCCAAGATATTGCTGAACAAACCAACTTGCTTGCGCTAAATGCCGCCATTGAAGCAGCACGAGCGGGCGACCAAGGACGCGGATTCGCAGTTGTAGCGGATGAAGTGCGTAAGCTTGCAAGCCGCACTCAGGACAGCACAGGTGACATTCACAAGATGATCGATCAACTTAAAGCTGGATCGGATGCCGCAGTAAAAGCGATGGAATCTAGCCAAGCACGTGGCGAAGCGACAGTAGAAGAAGCACGTGCTGCATCGGTTGCGCTGCAAGATATTCAAGCAGCGATTGCGAATATCATGGACATGAACACGCTGATCGCGACCGCGACCGAAGAGCAAAGCCAAGTTGGACAAGAGATTTCACAACGCATCGAAGTCATTTCTCAGCAAAGTAGTCAATCGGCGCACCTTGCCAATCAAAATCGCTCGGGCAGCCAAAACCTCAATCACAAAGCCAACGAGCTTTACGACTTGGTGGGACGCTTCACGGTTTAACTTCCTTAACCATACTTAATAGTAGAAACAGCGACGCCTTAACGTCGCTGTTTTTATTTCTGCTATCCTCAAGCGACTTAGCTATAATGCCGCCAACTAAGCACCCACAAGGGCAAAACCAGATGATTACCATGACCACCAATTTCGGTGACATCGAAATTGAACTGAATCTAGAACGAGCGCCAGTTAGCTCAAAGAACTTCAAAAAATACTGTGAAGATGGCTTTTACGACGGCACCATTTTCCACCGCGTTATCGACGGCTTTATGATCCAAGGTGGCGGTCACACCGAAGACATGGCAGAAAAGCCAACACGCGCCCCAATCGCAAACGAAGCAAACCGTGGTCTAAAGAACCTTGTTGGCACTATCGCAATGGCGCGTACCGATGCACCGCACTCTGCAACGGCACAGTTCTTCATTAACCTGGAAGACAACGATTTCCTAGACCACACCGCAACCACTAACCTAGGCTGGGGTTACGCGGTATTTGGTAAAGTGACCGCGGGTATGGATGTCGTAAACCGCATCGCGAAAGTAAAAACGACCTCTAAGCTTGGTCACGATGATGTACCATGCGATCCAATCATTATTGAGAAAGTGACAGTCAGCGAATAAGCCCATTCGCCTCTTGGTAGAAATCGTCGCTACAAAACGAAAAAAGCGCCTAATGTCTTATGACTTAAGCGCTTTTTGTTTTTATGACTCAGCCTATTAGTTTAGCTTGTGCCGGAGTTATTGATAGAAAAGCTCGGCTTTTGCTCCGACTAAATCAAGCTCAGAGCCTTGAAAATCAGCCAGATATTCAGCAACAAGGTTGTACCCAACCCAATACCCCATGTATTTCGGCCAGCGGCTTTCATCGCTACCAAGAAAGTAAGCGTCGAAGTTGTAATCTAAGCTGGTCAACTTGTCTTTCATCTCAGCATAGAAAGGGCGCCAATCTTGATCTTTGATTTTCTCAAACAAGCTCGGAGTGACACCACCATTTACCTTGCGTTCGAAATGACAAGCTAACCCTTCCATAATCAGTACATCACCAAGCGCAACGCCATTCTCTCCCGCTCGCATACGGAACAGGTGATGCAACTCATGCGCTAACACCGCAGCCAGTTCTTTCTCAATAACATTTTTAATATCAGCACGTTGGGTATCAAGCAAAATCTCTACACGATAGGCACTTAAGCAATAGCCACCAATCCCCGTCTGCGGTACGTCATTGCGATCAAACGGGCTAACGGTCAGGTCAACGTTACTTAAATCGATGTTACTTAAATCAAAGTAACTAGAAAGTAGTGAGCTCAGATCATCAAGTTTCTGATGCAAATACTCAGAGATTGGAGACAACTCTCCCGTCGCATTTAACAGGGTTACGCGATAACTCATTTATCTTCCTTGATAATGTGGGTTAAGAGCAGCGAGTTTACAGTGTAAAGAGTGAGCAGTTCTAGCGATTACATCCCTTTGAACAAACTTTGAGATGCACGACTCACAGGGAGCTTAGTTTCTCCAACATGCACAAACATTCTTCCAGCAAAGTCTTTGTTTACTTTGTTAATTTTGCACACTTGCACCACGCTTGAACGGTGCACTTGCCAGAACTGTTCTGGGTTAAGCTGCCCTATCAACTCTTTCAACGATGTACGAATCAAATACTCCTGTACTTTGCCTTGTCCTTGTTGGGCATACACAGAAACGTATTTTTCTTCCGCTTTGAAATACAACACATCAGACGTGGCGATCAGATGAATATCTTCCCCTTGCGTCGCTTTAATCCACTGTAAATACTGCGGCGTTTGTGGCGCGGATAATTGCTGCAACTGCTCTAACAGGCTGCTCATCTGCACATTACTGCTGCTTTCTTGCTCTCGCTTAGCAAGGCGTGCTTTCACTCTTTCACACGTCGTCAGAAGGCGCTCATCCGAGATAGGCTTGAGCAAATAATCGGCGGCATTTTGCTCAAAAGCTTTGATGGCGTAATCATCGTACGCAGTGACAAACACAATCAAAGGTGGATTGGCGAGTTGATTGAGTTTTTGCGCTAGTGTCATGCCATCCAGAACAGGCATACGAATATCTAGAAACGCAATATCAGGTTGATTTTGCTCAATAGCTTGCAACGCTTGTTCACCATCGGCGACTTTGGCTATCACCTCTAGCTCTGGCCACACTTCAGCTAGGCTTTTATCAAGATGACGCCTCAATAGCGGTTCATCATCAGCAATAATGGCAGTAAACCCTGTATTCATTCCTTTCTTCCTTGATTACGATTCCATTGGCCAGCTCAGGTGAACACATACGCCACCCTGAGCAGACTCACTGATAGAAACCTCTCCTTGCCCGGCGAACAAAGCTTCAACTCGCTGCTTGAGATTACTCAAACCCACGCCGGAGCCCATGTGCCCACTAACATGATTCAAACCAACACCTGTGTCTCTAACTTCAATCTGCAAGTTCTGTTGTTCGCGCTTGATGAGTAAACTGACTTCGCCACCTTCTCGCTTTGGCTCAATACCGTGAACAATGGCATTCTCCACCAAAGGTTGCAACATCATCGGTGACAGTTCTGTTGTTCCTAAACCGTCTTCTACTTCAATTTTGTAGCTTAGACGTCCATCCAGACGTATCTTCTGAATACTCAAGTAGGCTTCAATTAAGGCAATTTCATTCTCAATCGTGGTGTGCTCTTCACGTGAGCTTTTTAGCGTCGCACGTAATAGTGCGGTAAGTTGATCCAACATCTGCTTGGCCTTATCAACGTCCTGGGACATCAACGCGCTGATATTTGCCAAGGTATTAAATAGGAAATGCGGTTCAATCTGGCTTTGCATCTGTTTAAGCTGACTTAGCAACAGTGCACGTTCCTGCTCTGCCTTTTCACGCTTGATACTCTCTAATTCACGCTGAGCAATCGCTTCTTTCTCTCGTGAGTGGAAATAAAAGTAACACATGCCGCTGAATAACAAGCCCATCAGCAACACTGGCAGCATGCCCGAAATGCCGAAGTATTCACCGAGCCAAAACTGCGCATTAATGACGCCAAACAACAAACAGGCGGTCAGTGACAAAGCAATTTCTAGTCTACGAGGGATGCTAGGAAACAACTTGTCGACTAACCAAGAGAAGAACAAGGCGGAGTAACCAAAACCAAAGCTCACCAATACATGTACATAGTAAGGACCACCCCAAACAGACAATGTCATTACCGAGATAAACAAACAGAATAAAGTCGTGACAACCACACTGCGTAGCCATCCACTTTCTACCATTAACTTAGCTGAATACATTTAGAATTTCCCTTTGATATTAAATACAATCATATGCTTATCATTGATTTGTGCGTAAGCAGATTGGTCGTCTCCGGTTAAAAAGCGTGCGGCAACTTCCACTTCTACACTTTGATCGCCAGTATCAATCCATCGGTAGTTAAGCCACTGTGTGACGATCACACCGCCATCTTGCGGCGACAACATCACATCCAACGTAGGGGTTACATCACTTAGCCAGCCCATATCCGCTTTGCCGTTCCATGCAGCCCATGCTTCTACATCCCAACTCCAGTGCAGCATTACGTTATGCTGAACGATATTGGCATGCTGAAACCCTTGGGCGTAGCTTGTCGCAAGTAGAGGTACATTCGGATCAGGGATCTGAGAGAGAAATTCGCCACGCTCTGTTGCTTGTTGCCATTCGCTTTTCGACCATGCTCGGCTGTCGTACCAATATTCAGCGATCACGTTGTGTCCAGCTTGGTTTGCCCAGTTCAGTCCAACTAAGGCCTGGAATGCGCTGCCCTGCTCCTCAACCGAAACGGGTTGGTAGAGATCATCCTGCTGAAACTGATAGCCGACGCTCTGTTTTTGCCACAGCAATGAGCCGTGCATGGCGATGGATTCATCCCACACCGCAGTGGCACTGGCGCCAAGCAAACCTCGGCGCACATCATCGTAATAACCAATAAGTTGATACTCGGTGTCACCCACCAGCGCATAATGACGAATACCAATACCTTGTTGCTCTGCTGCTTGATCAAGTGCACTTTGGTCTTGTTGTCCCCAGCTTGAATCCGTCGCAATCACCGTCCACTCGCCTGCCATATCATAGTGTGAAAGTGAAAACACGCCCGCGCCCTCTTCTGCGACTAAGCCAACCGGGTTTTGTCGATAAGGCTTAAACAGATCCAAAGGTCGGTAGCCATAACCCGCGCCCCAATCCACGCGCAACTTACCTAAGCTCACATCAAAAGTGGTATCACCGACTTGCCACTCTCCTAGCCAAGCCAGCTCTCGAATCAGCAGTTGGTTATCAGCTTCACTCCACCACTCACTCTCTCCTTGTTGATTTAGGTACAAACCTTGGCTGTACAGAGCAAACAAGCCACTGAAGTTCTGATAATTCACCTGCACATCCAACAGTGCATTAAGTGAATCACGAGAACTGCTCTGCGCTTGTATAAATGCGCTGTCACGCTGCTTGGCCGTTTCGTAACTGACAGCCCAATCCCACTCAAAACTCAGTTCATCATTGGCAAAAGCAGGGGCTGACGCGCCCACACACAATGAGGCAGCAATCAACAAACTGGTGCTTTTGTTAAGGTTAGGCTGGTGCGATTTCATGTGACTTCCTTGCTCGTTTTCATGGTTCTCTTTACAAAGCTCAGGCTAAAGCTGAGTCGTGTTGGCTTTCGGCAAATAGCTTGGGTTGTAGAACTTGTTATCCAGTTGCCAAGGCACGATTTCTTGATACTCGATAACGGTCTTTTTGCTCGGCTGAATGCTATCAAGCAAGGTCATCTCACTGACGTAGTCTTCACCGTTGTCGCTTGCACGTCCGTATTGCGCTTGCTTGGCGAGTTTGCCAGAGCGCAAGTAGAGATCAGCTTTAATTGGAAACGCATCTTGCTCAGACAACCACAAATCGATCTTCTGATAGCTTGCCCCTTTGGTTTTCGCGGTTAAGGCAAGGTGATAAGCCGCAACACTCTCTCCGTTCACCGAAACGGTTTCTGTCGCTTTCCATTCACCTTGATAATCTTGGCTCCACGTCAGGGTTGAGATGTCGCCGATAGACGCTTCACCAAGCAGCTTCTGCATTGGCGTAATGCGAATCGGACGGCGGCTCTTTGGCATTTGCAGCCAGTAGTTATCGCCCATCATCAGCATCTTTTGTCCAGCTTCGACTGCCGATTTGAACACCACCAACGATTCACGATTTGGACGCGTGTACACGTGGTAAAGGCGGGTTTTATCTAATTCTTGGTCTTGATATAAGCGCACCAGTGACACCACTTTGGAGGAATCATCTTGCAAGCGGTAGCTGTCGGCTTTTTCAATCAATTGCGCAACTTGCTGTGCATCTAGCGCTGTTTCATTCGCACTGGCATTGATGCTTGCAAAGCAAGTTACCGTCAGCAATGCAATTGGTAATAGTGATTTGAAATTAAACATAAATCAGTGCCTCCGTAATTGGCTTGTTCACCCCTTTGCGTGCCGAGAAAAACGCCGCAATCAAACAAATCATCAATACTGCGAATCCTGCGACAGCCACCAGCTCCCAAGAGAAGTAAATCGTTAATGGGTAACCTTCTGTACGCCCTGGCGGTGGCGGCATTTGCACATCCACGACCATCAGTAAGACGGTAACTAACGCAGTAAACAAAGCGCCGATTAAGCTGCCAATCACCGCAAGTAACCCTGCTTCGCGCAAGAACCCAGCAATGATTTCGCGAGGGTAGCTACCAAGTGCTGACAAGGTGCCAATTTCACGGGTACGCTCGGTGACCGACATGGTCATGGTGTTGAACAGCGCAACAAAGACCACCAGCGCCATCACTGCCCCCATGATGCCGAAAATACGGTCGTACAAATCTTTCACTTTGAGATAGAAGAACGCGCGTTCTTGCCAAGGCGTAATTTCAATATCTTGATCACCAAAGTTCTGCTTTTGTTTAATCAGAACCGAAGCCACTTGTTGCTCGACTTGGCTCGTTAAACTGGTATCAAACAGGAAGACAGATAGTGCACTGACTTTGTCTGAACCTAGCAACGATTGCGCGCTGTTGATGTGTACGTACAGCTGGCGTTTATCAAGCTCAGGCACGCCGGTTGAATAGATGCCACGAACTTTGAAGTCATATGCGTTCAAAGCACCGTCGGTTGTGGTCGCCAGCAAGGTAATCCAATCGCCAACGTGCACGCTTAGGTTGTTCGCTAAATCAACGCCGAGCATCACTTCTGGCTCTGCTGGGTCATAACGCGATGCATGAATGTTGGACAGCGTCTGCCCTTCGCGCACATCCAAAAACGGTCCTTTCATATCGAATTCGCGCTCGTTAACGCCAATGCCGATAAAGATCGAGGACTTGTTGCCGTTGGAAATCAAACCGCTGAACTCAACTCGAGGCTGCACACCTCGCACTTCATTCAAGCCAATCAATTGCTTGGTGATGTCGTCCGCATGAGTTAACCCGTTACTCAGTGGCATCTCTTCTTCTTTAGCGAAGTAACCTGGCGTGGTTAACGTCAGATGCCCCGTGTCACGTGCTGTTGACTCTTTCAAACTGTCGTAGGTGTACAGACCAAAACCACCCGCACTGGTTAAGGCAAACACGGCAATGGCGATGATCAGCATCGACAACAAACTGCGGCGGCGATTGCGTTGCAGGTTCAACCAAGCAAGGCGAACCGAAACGGGAATTAGCTTGCCCATGAAACCTCCTCCACACTCGCGTGCGTTTGGGTAATTTTGCCATCCACTAACTCAATGGTTCGATCGCAGCGAGATGCCATACGAGGGTCGTGTGTAGCGACGACAAAAGTGGTACCAAGCTCGTGTCCGAGCCCTTTCATAATGTCGATGACCTTGTTGGCAGTTTGGCTATCAAGGCTTGCGGTTGGCTCATCAGCAATCACCAACGCTGGTTTATGTACTAACGCACGAGCAATTGCCACGCGTTGTTGCTGACCGCCTGATAGGTTGTCTGGCATGTGATGAATAAACTCGCCCAAGCCAACGTGTTCTAGCATTTGTGTGGCGAGCTCGGTTTGCTCTGCTTTTGAAAAGCCGTTGAGGTGTAGCGGATACGCCACGTTCTCTAACGCCGTCATCACGGGAACAAGGTTGAATTTTTGGAACACAAAGCCAAGCTTCTCACGACGCATTTTCGCCGCTTGCATTTGTCCGGTTGGGTATGGGCTGCCTGCAAATGTCACCTGACCTTGGTATTGAGTATCCAGCATGCCAAGCACGTTAAGTAAGGTGCTTTTGCCTGAGCCAGACGGTCCGCACAATGCCACCATTTCGCCGGCAAACACTTCACCAGACACGTCTCGCAATGCACGTACCGTTTGGCTACCAAGGGCGTAATCACGGCTAAGTTGATTAAATACGATCATGACGCCTCCCTAATATTTCGCTAGCAACGCTTTCGCGGTTTGCGTTTCTAGATTGCTATCACCTAACTGCTCCATTTGCGCCAACCATGTTTTGGCTTGTTGAACATCTTCAGCTCGTAGTGCTGCTTCAATGGCGTAGCGATAAATCCAAGACGTTGCGGCGAAAGGTTGCTGGCTAAAACTCGGTTCATCGAGCAGAGAAAGGTACAGCTCGTAGCCACGCTCAAAGTGATTGAACATGTCTGGCAGAGAGGTAAACGTAGTAGCTGCCATGGCGGTGGCTAATTGGTATTCCGGCAAGCCTTGTAAGCGTTGTTGCTCTTGCAGTGGTAAAGGCTGATTCGCCATTAAATCCAAACCCTTTTGGATTGTGGCAAGGCCGCGCTCGGTGAACTTCATCTTGTTCCAAGGCATAAACGCCTCACGACCTTGCAACGTCTCAGCACTGCCTAAATACACCAAGGTCACCGGCGTTGCGCCCTGCTCTTCGAGTTGTTTGGATAGTTCGCCGTAAACGGTATCAACCAAACCAGAATCACCCTGCGCTGCTTGGTTGAATTGACTGAGTGTACGCTCGCTTGGGTTAGCCAGTACCAGATTGCTGCTGAGTGCAAATGCGGCGATAAACGTACTTGCCAGTTTAAGAGCTTTGATTGAGCGAGATTGAGAAACCATCATGTACTGTCCTTATTTGAACGTGATTTGATGGTTTCAGATTAAGGGAGAAGATCGCACACTGCTTTTGCATGCGACCAATGGCAGTTATTTAGAATGAACGGTTGTTTGCTGCGATGAATGACATTCCATCCTTAAAGAGAACATTTATCCCAGCTTGTTTGTAAGCGTCTGTCTTTCACCACAATAGGAATAAAAATACTGGATTAAAACCTGCGTCTAGTGTATTTATCCATTCCACAGCTTTCCAAGCAGCTTACCCATAACAGACGACATCGACGCCCCTCTCATACACACCTTTGCATGGTGTCTGTTATTTCCAAATAGGATTCTTAGCATCGGAATAGTTCGAACTCTCGAGTTCTGGTTGTTTTCGCGCTCGAACTGGGTGCGTTATTAGGTCGTAGAAAATGAATAAGCGTTTTTTCCCCAGGGTCGATTTGCCACTGCTGATGGCGATCATTCCGATCATGCTATTGAGTACACTAACACTTTGGAGTGCCAGTGGCTTTAATGAGGCCATGCTCTTCAAGCATTTAGCACGCTGCGGACTGACCTTGGTTTGTATATTGGTCATGTCATCGATTCCCGCCGCTAGCTATCAACGCTCAGCTCCATATCTCTACATTATTGCGGTTGCGCTGCTACTTGCTGTCGCTTTGTTTGGCGATAGCACTAATGGTTCTCAACGTTGGCTCGATATTGGCTTTTTTCGCTTTCAACCCTCGGAGCTAATCAAACTCTCGATTCCAATCATGATCGCGTGGATGCTACATATTGAAGGCGGCAGACCAGATAGTAGGAAAATCGCATTCTGCTTACTCATCACAATGATTCCTGCTGGGTTAATCGCGCTACAACCGGATTTAGACGGTGCAGTTTTTACCGTCATTTACGCCTTATTCGTTTTATTTTTAGCTGGCATGAGCTGGAAAATAATCGGTGGCTTTGTCGCGAGTATATTAACGTTGGCGCCAATTTTGTGGTTCTTCGTCATGGAGACGTATCAAAAAAGCCGCGTTACTCAGTTCTTGCACCCGGAGTCGGATCCGTTAGGTTCGGGCTACCAAATCATCCAATCTTTAATTGCGATAGGCTCCGGCGGAATGAAAGGCAAAGGTTGGATGAATGCTACGCAAGGAACACTTGGCTTTATTCCAGAAAGTCATACGGACTTTATTTTTTCGACTTATGCCGAGGAGTGGGGTTTTGTTGGTAGTTTAGTCTTGCTCGCACTGTACTTGTTTATTACCGCGCGCGTCATGTTGCTTGCATGTCAGTCTGAACACTTTTTTAGTCGGCTTGTGAGTGGTGCATTAGCGATGAGCTTTTTCCTGTATGCTTTTATCAATACAGGCATGGTGAGCGGCTTGTTGCCTGTAATGGGAAGCCCTCTACCGTTCTTTAGTTACGGCGGCACGGCCATGCTGACGCAAGGCATCTGTTTTGGTGTGATCATGTCACTGTGTTATTCCAAATATCGCAACGCATAATGCTGCTAGCAAAGAGAGTGATCAAAAAAGGCTTCCCTCGGGAAGCCTTTTTACAACGGTGGAAGCTAAGAAATTATAGCTCTGCGTTGTGGTAAACCTGCTGAACGTCGTCACAGTCATCTAGAAGATCTAGGAATTTCTGGAACTTCTCAGCATCTTCACCCGCTACTGGAGTGTGAGTTTGAGGAACGAAAGTGATTTCTTCCACATCGATCGTTAGATCTGGGAACGCACCATTTAGTGCTGTTTTCGTCTTGAAGAACTCTGTATGAGGAGCGAATACAGTGATCACACCGTCTTCTAGCTCAACGTCAGTTACGTCTACATCTTCCATCATTAGCGTTTCTAGGATGATTTCATCATCGTCGCCTTTGAACTGGAATACCGCTTGGTGATCGAACATGTGAGAAACTGAGCCCTCAACACCAATTTTCGCACCCACTTTAACAAAGCATTGGCGTACATCTTGGAAAGTACGGTTGCCGTTATCGGTCAGACAGTCAACGATAACACTAGTACCGCCAGGGCCGAAGCCTTCGTAGCGCGCTGGTTGGTAATCTTCACCACCGCCGCCACTCGCTTTGTCTAGTGCTTTGTCGATAACGTGCGCTGGTACCTGATCTTTTTTCGCTTTCGCGATCAGGTGGCGAAGAGACAAGTTCATGTCTGGGTCACTACCGCCGTTTTTCGCGCACATGTAAATTTCTTTACCGTATTTGGAATAAACTTTAATTTTCGCGCCTGCAGTTTTCGCCATAGAGGCTTTGCGCACTTCAAAACTTCTTCCCATCGGGATGTCTCTCTAAATTCAAATTTAATGCGAAGGATTTTAGCAAAAAGCGAAACCTTTTCAATTTCGCTTAGCAAAGGAATGGGGAGGTTACCTCATTCGCCACATAGTTTTATACCGTTGTCACGATTCGCGTTAAGCGACACCCATTACTCGTTTGTACTTTTCGACCGATTGCTGAAAAAACGCTTTTTCATCAGCATCGTTAATCTTGGACAACTGTTCTTCTATTGCTTCAGGACCAGATTTGGCCTCTCTGAGCTTCCAAACCAAAAACGACGCTTGTTTATCCAGTTCGATTTTGTTTTTTTCATCAGGCGGCAATAGGGATAGATTGAACGACATTTACAGCCTCAAGGTACTTTAAATACTAGCCGCGCACTATAGCATACAGAGTTACAATTGCAGAATAGAAACGCACTTAACTTGATCAATTTCAAGTTAACTATTTGGGACCCGCACTGATTTTCAGTGCTTTTGGTAAAAACTGCTCGAATATTTGATGCAACCGATCTTTGGTCACAGGTTTGGCGACAAACTCATTCATACCGACGTCAAAGCAATGTTGTTGATCTTCCTTAATAACATTGGCACTCAACGCAATAATGGGAACGTGTTTCCCCCACTCTCCCATTTGTCGAATACGCTCAGTAGTAATGAAACCATCCATCACTGGCATTTGGCAATCCATAAACACCAAGTCAAAAGCTTGCTTCTCACATAGCTGAAGCGCTTCTTCACCATGATTTGCGACGCTCACTCGAACGCCGAGCTTTTCCAACATAATACGCACGACTTTCTGGTTTACGATGGTATCTTCAACAATCAATACCCAAGGTTGATTGTCATGCTGGAGGCTGGTTTCATTATCTTCAACTTTTGGAAACGTCAAAACATTAGGTCGTTCCGTGTAGGTAGACCGTGCTTTTACTACAACTGGAATCGAAAACTCAAAACAACTACCAAGCCCCAACTCACTTGTCAGTTGGATTTCTCCTCCCATTAAGTTCACCAACTGAGCACCAATCGCCAAACCAAGGCCGGTACCACCGTACTTTCTGGTTGTACTGCCATCGGCTTGTTGGAAACGTTCGAAGATCGCTTGTTGGTTCTCTTTCGCAATACCAATGCCAGAGTCAACGACGCGAAATCGAATCATGGCGACATCATGCTCTTGACGTGTTAACTCAACAAGAAGCTTCACATGACCACGATCAGTAAATTTGATCGCGTTGCTCAACAAATTGTTCAATACCTGTTTTAAGCGTGCAGCATCACCTTGCACTTCCGCTGGCAAGTGAGGATCAATATCGCTAAGCAATTGCAGATTCTTCTGCTTGGCTTTGACGGTATGTAAGCTGATCACATCATCCAAAATACGGCGCAGATCATAGCTCGCATTTTCTAATTCGACTTTACCTGCTTCGACTTTAGAAAAGTCGAGAATATCGTCGATGATCGTCATTAAAGAGTGAGAAGAACTATCGATGATCTCTACAAACTCTTTTTGCTGAGGATCGAGTTTGGTGTCACCCAGTAATGAAGCGACACCAATAATGCCATTCATCGGTGTTCGAATTTCATGGCTCATAGTGGCAAGAAATTCACTTTTTTTGCGGTTGGCGACTTCCGCTCTATCTCTTTCTTCTTCAAGCTCAGTCTGATGTTCACGGACTTTCTCAACGCTTCGGTTGTATTTCTCCGCCAACACGCTCACTTCATCAAAACACCAACGCTTTGGGAGCGTAACTTTGCTTGGGACCTTCCCGCCACTAAAATCGCTCACGGCGCCGGAAAGCAGTTGGAGAGGATTGACCAAGAGGCGGAAGGCGACCCAAAGCACGCCAATTATGAGCAATAGGATCTTGATCGCTTCTGTCGTGAGCAAGAAAAAAAATTGTTGCCAAAGATCTTCATAAATCGAGCTCAGATCCGCCTGAACAGTCAATGTCGCCAGATCATAGGTTTTATCACCAACACGATATTGCATCGGCCAACTTCTTTCTACGACATCCTCAGAAAGTGCGGTGCCCAGTTCGACGATAACTTCATCTTCATTAGCGATACGTAAATAATCCACAGAGGGCATGCGCATTGCGCCCTCTGCTTGAGTGAGTAACAGCTCCCTATCCTCCACCCATAAGCTGGCAGAAAAGCTCGATAAGTAACTGGATTCGACCTGCTTTAGCTCGACGTGCAAATGGGCTAAATCTTCGTTAAAAACTCGATATAAACTCACAGCGGAAATGATGACAGTAAAGATTAAACTCAACGTTAGCACCGCCAACATAAGTTGGTTGCCGATACTAAATCGACGTTGAGATCGCTCTTTTTCATCCATATGAAATCGCTCCGATAAACTTGCGCTACTCTAAATATAGCCACGCGTAAATAATAATCGAGGATACGATGAAAAGACTTCTACTTAGATTGGCTTTTAGTTTTATTGCGATAGGAACTTATGCTACTGCCGCTGAAGTGAATTATTACGTTATCGCCGACCAAGCAAGGCCATTTCAAATAGAACAACAGGGGCAAATGCATTCCGGGATTGTGACTGACATCGTCAGTGCCATTTTCGCTGAATCAGATTATCAGGTGAATTATCATACTTATCCGTTTAAACGAATGATCTCCATATTAGAAGAAGGTGGCGAACCAAACTGGCTAACTTACGGCAGCCCAAATTGGGGCAAGGTGCAATCAGAAAACTTGTCTGAAGAGCCCATTTACACTGTAAAACATGTATTGGTCTCTAGTAGTGAGAAACCGTTAGAGTTCAAGAATATGGACACCATGCATGGCCGATCTATCGTATTACTACTCGGTTTTGATTATCCGAATTTAATCCCATTCTTTGAGGATGGTAGTGTGAATGAAATACGCGTTAAAGACTATGATGCCGCATATCGAGTGATTACCCGAACACCAGGAGATACAGCCTTCGTCGAAATGGAATCACGCGTTATGTACAACTTAAAACGCCTCAATTTGTCGCTAGAAGATTTTCATATCCAATCTTTCGACTCAGTCATCCCTGACTACTCGATCTATTTGGCCTTTTCGCCCCAAATGCAGCCAGAAACTCAGGACTACATCAATATACGTTTGGCTGAGTTAAAAACATCGGGCGAAATTGATGAGATCATTCAAAGATATCAATAAATGACCTAACGAATGAAAACGCCAACGATTCTATCGTTGGCGTTTTCATCTATTGAGACATAGATGATGCTTTACTTGGTGTGATTGACAAACTTAGGATCAAACATGTGCCCTAATTTACTCGCCTTAGTTTGCAAGTAGTGTTGATTGCTCGGATTATTACCTTCTTGCAAGGGCACACGCTCAATGACGTTGATATCAACCGCTTTTAATGCAGCCAGCTTACGTGGGTTGTTCGTCATTAGTCGCACCGCATCAATGCCCAAATGCTCTAACATCCCTTTACAGAATGCGTAATCACGCATATCGGCAGCAAAGCCCAAACGTTCATTGGCTTCTACAGTATCAGCGCCATCGTCCTGGAGGTGATAAGCTCGAATTTTATTAATCAAGCCAATACCACGTCCTTCTTGACGCAAATAAAGCAGTACACCACATCCCTCTTCGACAATATTTTGTAGCGCCCTGTTGAGCTGAAAACCACAGTCGCAACGCGTACTAAACAAGGCATCGCCAGTAAGGCACTCCGAATGCAACCGAATAAGCGGTGCAGCGCTGCTTGCAGGCTCTCCATACACGAGGGCAAGATGCTCTTTGTTCGTGGCGGTTTCAACGAAGCCATACATCATAAATGTGCCCCATTGGGTCGGCAATTTGGCTTTATCGATGAACTTCACGAGATTGTAGGGTTCGACATGTCTCAGCTCAGCCCGAACGTTCATCAGAATTTCTCCTAAATGATTTTCTCCTTTACCGTCTCCCCCATCCCCCCAAAAGGCATCTTTGTGAGAATGCTCTGTAAGACAAGCGTTACCCGTTCTCATTAACTGCTGCGCTAAAGGTGGATTTTGCAGAAACTTTTCTCTAACGATGAAAGCCATAACGGCCAGCTTCATATCCTCCCAGTCACTTCTGACGAAATGTTCGTATTTTCGGCTTAAGGCGAATGCTTCATCGGGAGTGCTCGCGTGTTGAATTTTGCTTTGTAACTGCGCATCGAGGAACTTTTGGGCTTGATAATAATGTTCGCTGGTGGGCCAAGTTTGGGAGGATATATTGACTGGGGCATGGCAAAAATTGGAAAGAAAACCGTGGGGCTCATCGGGCTCATAAAAAAGGATTTGGTCAACCATACTCGCGCTCCTTGCTTTGTGGTCGCGATAATCAACAAAAAGCATATCGCTATTGATATATCTTTTAGTAACGCTAGGTAAGATTGTCAAACTTCTACACAGATGAAAATGAGTTTGGATCTAGAACTTTTTAGGTGAAAGAGAGGTGAATTAGAACGTTTGGATAAGAAAAATAAAGAGATGTGAGATGTTGTAGTGAGACGCTATGGCTAAAATGGAGCGAAAAATAAAAAGGGCAGCCCGACGACTACCCTATGGATTGCTATACCAAACTAGAGCAATCAGTGTATCAAGCCAAGCTCCCTTGCTTCTTCAATGGTCAATCCACTTTCACGGATTTCACGTAGCGCTTCAATGCGTCTTCTGGCTTCTGCTGATTTCACTGTTTTCTCAGGCTTCACAACGGCTTCTTCATCAGGTAATTCCCATTTGTGAGCGATGTTGGTCATCTCGTCATGGTCGATAGAATTAATGGACATATTTCCTCCGAACACACCATGTTTTCGATGCGTAATCTATAGCAAAACAGGAACGAGGTGGTAAGAAAAACTGTAGGGAAATGTGACCCCTCCCGCCCTTTCGTTAACTCCTTAATAGATCCATCATTTAAGTTTTGCCAAGGGGCAAATTTACGATTAGATTTGAGTAATTCCCCCTAAGAAAAGTGTGCTGATCCAGCTCTCAATTCTCGTCTTCCTTGACCTCATTAACAACGCCGGATACCACTTTTTATTTCGCCTAACTTTCGAGTCACTTCACTGATTCGCCGCTTGCCACTTTCTAAAAACCATCACACCTGATAATGATAATAATTATCTTTTACATTGGTAAGGTGTTTATATGGATGGTATTAACTTAAATCATGCATACCACAATAATCCGGTCATCCAGATCCGAGATTTATGCGTCGATTACATCACCGATAATGGTGATTTCAATGCGGCAAAATCCGTCAGCTTCGATATCGGCAAAGGGGAAGTATTTGGGCTTGCTGGTGAATCGGGATGTGGCAAAAGCACGATCGCATTCTCGATCAACCGTCTCCATAAGCCGCCAGCGTTCATTTCTGGCGGTAAAATATTGTTTGATGGCAAAGACATTCTTAGCCTCTCAGATTCTGAGCTAACCGCTCTGAGGTGGAGTGAAATCGCCATGGTGTTTCAAAGCGCGATGAACTCACTCAACCCTGTCTTAACGATCCAAGAGCAATTCGCAGATGTATTGCGTCATCACCAAGGACTCACCAACGCTCAAGCGAAAGATCGAGCAGAAAAACTATTGGACTTGGTCAATATTCCACGAGAACGGTTAACGGAATACCCTCACCAATTTTCAGGTGGAATGCGTCAGCGCTTGGTGATTGCTATTGCTTTGTCTTTGAACCCCAAGCTGATAATTATGGATGAGCCCACAACCGCTTTAGATGTGGTGGTACAAAGGGAGATTTTACAACAAATCTACCAGCTTAGAGATGAATTTGGCTTCTCAGTACTCTTTATTACGCACGACTTGGCGCTGATGAGCCAATTGTGTGATCGCATTGCCATCATGCGGCATGGAGAAATCGTCGAAGTCAATCAGGCATACGAAATTCGCAATAATCCTCAACATCCCTACACACAAAAGCTATGGGCTTCTTTTCCAAACATCCACGACGTCCACAAACAACCAGAGCGACTAGGAGCGCAATCATGAATCAGCCTATCATCCAAATGAAAAACGTGATTAAAGAGTTCAGAGTAGGCGGTGGTTTAGCGAAAGAGGAAACCTTCCGTGCGCTCCAAGGCGTGAGCTTTGATCTGTATGCAGGAAAAACGCTGGCTTTGGTTGGAGAATCAGGCTGCGGTAAAAGTACGTGTGCTCGCTTGATCACTAAAGTCTATCCGGCAACAGAAGGCGAGATCCTTTTCAATGGCACTAATATCAATGAGATTACGTCACGTTCAGCGCTCCAAGAGTATCGCAGTAAAGTACAAATGGTGTTTCAAGATCCGTTTGGCTCACTCAATCCAACTCATACCATTCGCCATCATCTCACACGCCCTTTAAAGATTCATAAGCAAATCAAAAGTGAACGTGACATTCCTGCCCGTTTGGAAGCGCTTTTAAATTTGGTGGAACTACCTGAAGAGACATTAAATAAGTTTCCTCACGAGCTAAGTGGTGGACAACGTCAGCGAGTAAACTTAGCACGTGCTCTCGCCGTCGGTTCGCAAATCATTCTTGCGGATGAGCCAACATCGATGTTGGATGTCTCCATTCGCCTAGGCGTACTGAATCTAATGCAGCGCATGAAGCAAGAGCTAGGAATCGGCTTTTTGTACATTACTCATGATTTGGCGACCGCACACTACATCGCGGAAGAAACAGCTGTGATGTACAAAGGGCAAATCGTTGAATGGGGTGATACACACTCAATACTGAAGAATCCGCAGCACCCGTACACCAAACTATTGATTTCAGCCGTTCCCGATCCAGATCTTCCTTTTGGTAACTTAGTGAAAAGTGAGCCAAACTATTCGATAGATGCCGATGAAATTCGTAGTCGTAGCAGCATCATTGTCGACGAATTTGATCAAATAGGACCCAATCACTATGTAAAACAATGGACTGAGGCTGCGTAATGGAATTGAGGACTTGGCAAGATCAGATCGCCATGTGGTATGAACATCGGAAGCATGATCAAGTTGAAAAACTGGAAACGCTCTTATATCAAGCGCCCGACGGCGTGTTTGGCCCAGAACTGAACGAAGTTCAAAGCAAAGCGATTGCTTGCTGGCTAGACGGCTGTTTGCGTGTGTTTCAACATGCTAGGTACCGAGATCCTCAAAAAGCGTATCGAACCTTGCTTTACACGAGCGCAAAGCTCGAGCAAGCGGCATGTCAGGTATCGACCGATATTCTGATCAAAGATTGGTGTTTAAAGCGACTTCAGCACCTTACCGTTTTAGCTTTAGAGTTTTGTAATCAGCAATGCGATCAAAATGAGTGGCAACAACAAGCACATAACTTAATCGAGTCGCATGTTGCTTTGATGCGTTCTTTACATTGGAATGAAGCCAAGAAGCATGATCAAGGTTTATCTCATTAATCTGGAAAAATGATCAAGGCTTACTTTGAGGAATTTGAGGTAAAAAAAAGCGAGTTTCCTGAGGAGAAACTCGCGAAGTCTATTCAGAATGAATGTAACAATATGAGCCAATCTATTAATCATCAGAAAGGACAAAAGGTTGTCTATTCGTTATAAATAGTAGTCTCAGGCTTAGCTCCTAATGTCAGTGATTTGTTAGAGTTAAGTCTGTTTTTTATCATCGAAAGACATTGTTACATTTCAAATCAATACGCCACGCCTATTGCTTGATACACATCAAGCAACGCTTTTAAATCGCCATTTCATCCAGAGCGCGGAATACCATTTCATCCATATGGCCATCGAAGATTTGACGGCACACTTTCCGACGTACCGCTAATCCAGCAATCAAGCGCTCAATGGTAAGGTGCTTAACATCATTTTGGGTGTTAAACAGCTCGACGGTTTTGCTTAATGTCTCATAAGGAATTGGCTCATCCCCTACCCTTAGCCAATCAAGCTTCTCTATGTAATCAGAGCACTCTTCTTTGATTGAGGCATACGAGTGCCCTGTCATCGCAGATAAAGCCGTTATACTGCGTTCTAGAGCCTCTGGTGAAGTATATTTAGATAAAGTAATGGTGATCTCGTCTGCATTGATCTCTACCAGGTGTTTTCTTTGCTTCACGCGGCGGCCTAAATTCCCTCTTGGAGATGGCGCTTTGCGTTGGATAGGCTCAAATTCGCCGTCTATGATGCCTGAGAGCTCTTCAAGCTGTTGTCGGGTAACCATCTCATTACGAAGTGGGTTTGGCAGCGTAGGCGCCATGTTACGCTTTCCTGCGTTGGTTGTTCGCGCACGTGAATAACGTAAGACTTCTTCCACATCGCATTTTATATCGATCTGGTAGTCCATCACTTTGTCATTCTCGATCATAGTTTCGATCGTCAGGTGATAACCCCACAAATTCACGACAAACAGCTCATCCGTTCCCTTACCATCCGATAAACGCTTCAGCTCTCGGATCAAATCCATCGAGAATCGTCGCCATTCGATGTTACGTGCCAGCTTCTGGTTTAATTCACTCAGCAGCATGCAGTCAGTATGACGACGCACCATGCGGCTACGGAAGAAAGAATACAGTTGGAATACCAAAGTATGTTGCTTCAAGATCTCTGGTGGGAACAAGAAGAAATAATCACGCGTTAATAGTTCTTCATAAAACGAAGGCTCCCAAACCAAAATGTACAAGTTTGGCTTGATACGAATTTCACCATCGCTTCCCTCTACAGGCGCTTCTTCAGACGCAGTGATGGTTCGAGCAAGAAAACGAAAACGATCACTTTTGAATCCTTCTGGCATGTTTTCACTTAGCCAACGACCAGTAAGTTCATGCAGCTGGAAATCGGTAAACTCAATACGATCAATGCTGTCGCGAATAGAATCACGTGCTGGACCACTGTCTTTTTTGCCTCGAAGCGACAAAATATCAGTAATGTATAACGGCGTCTTGTTCGGCACGTGTGCTGCGTCGAGTTGATACTGATCTTTGTGATGATCATGGTATTGCACGGTCAACGTGAACAGAGCAAACAAGGTCATCAGATCATCCACAGTCATGATATTTTTGGATGATCGCGTTTCAATAACCGCTTTGGTGCCAGAGATCGACACCATGGATTTCTGATAACTTTTTCGAGTTCTTGGTGGTGCAAGTGCTTGGTCAATGATCCCAGCCCAATTCGTTGGAGACACGACAAATTGATCGGCTTCATCTTTCATCGTTGGAGGGGTATTCAACCCATGTTCATTCAACAAACGCTTGTTCACTTGGGTTTGAGCCAATGCTTTTGAACGTTTTTGCTTTTCGTTTTGGCGTACTTTGTCTGTAACAAGACTTGTTGCACCCAACACTGAAATAAGCTGATTAGGATTAACAAACTTATGTAACATCGTCTTACCAGCAAGTCCTTCTTCAAACCGCACTGGAGTTTGAGTAAACAAACCAATGTTTACTGCTGCACGTAAGCGTTGTTGCAGAGCTGCACGAGTGAGTTGTCCGTCCGTTGCTTCCACAATCTCTGTGGTTGAAACCAATCCATCTTTGCTGCTGAAACCTCGCAATGAGATCAGATTAAGCAACTCTAAGATGCTTTTGGTCACCCCTTTGAAATGTTGGTACTGCTCTACCCAATCTGCAGAGGATTCATGTACCTCAAAAAGATGGCCATCCTTATGGCTTCTAGGTGCTTTAATCAGAATTTTTTCATCAGCCGTCATTTTAGATCCAGATCACACTAGCCGTAGTTGTGCTATGGTTCCGAAGAATAAAGAAAAACAGATCATAAATAAAGAAAAAAGATTGTTTTTTAAATAACTGATCTTTTTGATTAATCTGATCTTAATTGATTATATGATCTAATGATCTGGCTATCGTTTTCCCGCTAAGTCCATGTTCTATAAAGTGATTATTTTCATGCATGTCGGAACTATGATCATGTTAATTCTGAAACTATGATCAACAATAGCCTGAAAGCATGATCACATTTGCTCGTAAGCATGATCATTAAGTTTATGAAAAGATGATCAAAAGAGTCTTGAAACGATGATCATGATGTTTTTACAGGTTATCCACAGATGCTGTGTTTAATAATGATCTTAATGAGGATTTTATTGAGCATTGTCGATGTTATTGATACTCGGATCGATGATCAAGAGCTGAGATAGCTATCGTTCTGGAGACAATATTGATGATAAATTACGCATGTGATGAAAATACATCCAAGTAGCTCTTATTCCGCAGTAAAACCTAGTTTCGGACTATTCTTAGGAAGCATGATCATGAGAGTAAGATTTATCATAGTCACTTGAACAATTTCATTGTTCCGGCTTCTCTATCCACTAATTTCTTCTCCATCCCCCATTCTGACTGCATTCAACCGTAAATTAGAGACAAAAACTCATGCTTCCGAGAGATTCTATAGCTTGATCATATTTCCGATTGATGGATCTTATTTAATCCGCGTGTTTACACCCTCGTCTACTCTATTTTTCCATGATCATGCTTTCGTATTTGTGTTTTATCATGGAAGCATGATCATAAGCATACCTTGATCATACTTCCATAGGAACATCACTTGAACTGCCCTTTTTGGCTCGGATACATGATCAAGGTTGTTATTAGCGTTCATGTTGAAAGATTGCTTTCTATTTTTTGTTTAAATTAGGTTGGCCTAACATAATCCGTAATTTAGCTTAAGAATATAATCGTTCCGGTAGAAAATTGATTTACATTGTAAATGAGTGACGCTGTAACACTTTTGTTTTTAAGTTTAAGGTGTCCATTTATTCGAAGATTATTTAATTAAAAATAGTTATGTTTTTTACCATAAATCATAAAAGCGTCGATTTGAGTGTTTTTTTATGTGATGGTTATTCAAAATGTTCGTGCACCTTTTTGTTGTTTTTGGTCTTTACTGCTGTACAATTGCAAGCATAAATCCTTCCAACGGAATTTGGCATGAAAAGAGAAAAAACGATTGAAAACCTTCTTGAGTTGGCGGAGCTGACTCAGCAGGTTCAAGCTGACCGTATTGAAATTGTTTTAGAAGAGCGAAGCGATAACTACTTCCCACCAATGTCTAAGGCGATGATGGAAACCCGTTCAGGTTTAACTCGTCGTAAGCTCGATGACGCGATTGGTAAGATGGAAGCGGCTGGCCATCAATTTACTAAAAATAACGCGAATCATTATTCAATTACGTTAGAAGAAGCACATATGCTTATGGATGCGGCTGAAGTGCCTAAATTTCATGAGCGTAAGAAGAATTCAGGTAACAAACCTTGGATTATTAACGTGCAGAACCAGAAGGGTGGTACAGGTAAATCAATGACAGCGGTCCATTTAGCGGCATGTTTAGCGCTAAATTTGGATAAACGCTACCGTATTTGTTTAATCGACTTAGACCCACAAGGCTCACTACGTTTATTCCTCAACCCGCAAATCAGCATGGCAGAGCATGATAATATCTATTCTGCGGTAGACATTATGTTGGGTAACGTGCCTGATGGTGTGGAAATTGACAGTGAATTTTTGCGTAAAAACGTATTGCTGCCAACGCAATACCCGAACTTAAAGTCGATTTCAGCGTTTCCAGAAGACGCAATGTTTAATGCTGAAGCATGGCAAACGCTATCTGAAGATCCATCACTCGATATCGTTCGTCTGCTAAAAGAGCAACTGATTGATAAAATTGCTGATGACTTCGATATCATCATGATTGATACCGGCCCACACGTTGACCCACTAGTATGGAATGCGATGTATGCATCAAATGCGTTGTTAATCCCTTGTGCGGCTAAGCGTCTGGACTGGGCTTCAACAGTAAACTTCTTCCAGCATTTGCCTACGGTATATGAAATGTTTCCGGAAGACTGGAATGGTCTTGAGTTTGTTCGCTTGATGCCAACCATGTTTGAGGACGACAATAAGAAGCAAGTTTCTGTTTTAACTGAAATGAACTATCTTCTAGGTGACCAAGTTATGATGGCTACTATCCCTCGTAGCCGTGCGTTTGAAACCTGTGCCGATACCTACAGCACAGTATTTGATCTGACAGTAAGCGATTTTGAAGGCGGTAAGAAGACGCTAGCCACCGCACAAGATGCTGTTCATAAAAGCGCACTGGAATTAGAGCGTGTGCTGCATTCTAATTGGCCGTCATTGAATCAGGGGTAATAAGTAAATGGCTTTGAAAACGTCTGAATTAAACGCGAAATTATTTGGCAAAACGAATAAACGTCGTGTTGTGACTCCACAAGAGGCGCAAACCGCGGCAAAAGAAAAAGCTCAAACGATTGAGCTAGCTGTCGCAGGTGAAAACATTGTTCAGTTTGAACTTGTTCGTATTCCTGCAGAGAAAGTCGCGACAGAAACAACGGTGTTTGTTGATAACGCTCGTGAGCAATCGTTCTTAAACGAACATGCTTTATCTGATGTTTTAGTCACACTCAAAGAGCGTGGCCAACAATATCCAGCGGTGGGTCGTAGAACTAAAGATGGCAAGATTGAAGTTTTAGATGGTAGCCGTCGTCGCATGTCTTGTATCCTCGCGGAGCAAGATTTTTTGGTTTATGTTGCTGACAACATCAATACTGACCATGCAAAGTTTTTGTCTGATGTGGCAAATGCTCACAAGCCGCTCTCTTTGTACGAAAAAGGTAAAGAGATGCAGGCTAAACTAGATAGTGGTGAAGCTGAAGATCAGAAAGCATTGGCGAAAATGTTCCAGTGCAGTGAAGCGTTAGTAAGTGGCGCTTTAAAAGCGGCGGCATTACCGTTAGAACTGCTTCAAGCGTATCCCAATGTCGGCGATCTTGGTCGTCCAACTATCGTGAAACTGCACAAACAGTTTTCAACGCTAACGCCAGAGCAGCAGCAAGAGCTGTTAGATAAATGTCGCTCTAGCGAAGGGTTTTTATGGCAGCGAAGCACAGCTCAAGGCGTTGCTCGTCTGACAAAAGAAGTCACGGAAAGCATCGAAAACTGGATCGCTGAGCTTGCACCAGCAAAACCTGGCAAGAAGACCGAAAAAGTCGACTTAGTAAAAGGTCGAGCAAGCTACAGCCGAAAAGGTAGCAGTCTGGCGTTGAACTTGAAGAAAGTTGACGACAGCTTGATGGAAGAGATTCTTGCCTTTGTGCAAAACAAGCTGCAATAACAAAAGATGATTGAATCAACCGCCTCCGGGCGGTTTTTTTATATCTGCGAAGCGTCAAATTAAAGATGTGATACCATTGCGTCAGTTCAACGTTGGATAGACAAAATGCAGACACAATCTGATTTCCTTTCATCACTTCAACAACAAGCTCACCAATCTTTCCAAAGATTCGGCATCGTCATTCAAGGCGAGTCTTCTTGGCAAGATGCATTGGTGTCAGAGTTCCATAAAACACAGATGTATCAACGTTGGTTTTGTGTCGGCGATTTTGGTTTGGAAAACGCATACAGTGTTTCGCCTAAACAAGGGCACATGTTGTTAGGCAGAGAGTGTGACGTTCTATTGTTTGATGCTCGAAATGGTTTTGACGCAAATAGCTTTACCGCCGCGCTTGGTTCATTGGTTGGCGGTGGTCTTCTTATTGTCATTACTGAGTCGCGACAACCTACGAATTTTGCTCAGCAATGGATGCACAAACAATGGGAGAAGCTCGTTGTTATTGAGCAAGACAAAGCATTGCCAACGGCTCCAGACATCAAGCAAGCAGAAAAAGAAAGCCACTACACGGAACAAGAACATGCCATTTCTCTAATTGAAAAGGTGGTAACTGGACATCGAAAGCGACCGTTAGTTTTGACCGCTGATCGTGGGCGCGGAAAAACAAGTGCCCTCGGCATTGCGTGTGCGAACTTATTACAGCAGAAGCCACTTAGAATCTTAATTACGGCACCATCTATAAAAGCTGTTGAGCCTGTTTACCAACATGCTTTGCGGTTACTTCCTAATGCGCAGCGTATTAGGAAGGACAGATTAGAATCAGGGCAGGGAGCCATTCAATTCATTGCTCCTGACGAACTTCTATCGAGCCGACCTGAATGTGATTTGTTACTTGTCGATGAAGCGGCTGCAATTCCAGTTCCTATGCTTAAAAGCATTACCGAACATTATCATCGACTCGTTTTTTCTACGACTATTCACGGTTATGAAGGTTGTGGCCGGGGCTTTACGATTAAATTTGTTGATTGGCTTCAGAAACAGCGTTCGGGAATGAAAACATGGCACATGACACAGCCCATCCGCTGGAGCATGAATGATGCGCTCGAATCATGGCTCTATGACGCGTTTTTGTTGGATGCGGAATTAACGCACCATCAACTTAACCAGGTCGACTCAATTCCCCTTTCTAAAGCCGATAAGAACGATTTGATATCGCAGCCTAGTTTGCTACGTGAGTGCTTCGCTCTTTTGGTTAATGCTCATTATCAGACCTCGCCGAATGATTTGATTCACCTTTTGCAAGACGACAACAGTCAGCTCTATTTTGCTAAGCAAGATAATGTGGTTGTGGGGGTAATATTAGCGGTCGAAGAGGGTGGGCTTGACGCCGAATTGGTTGAAGAAATTCAGCTTGGTAAGCGTCGTCCTAAAGGACACTTAGCCCCAGTTACGATTGCAAACCACCTAGGATTTCCGAATGTCGCGAAGTTATCGACGCTGCGAGTCATGAGAATTGCTGTTAATCCGGCATTGCAACGAAGAGGCATCGGTCAAAAAATGCTGCAGAAACTTGAGCAAATGGCTGCTAAACACATTGCTTACTTATCCACGAGTTTCGGTGCGACTGAAGAATTGGTCCATTTTTGGCGACAATCGAACTTCCGTACAATTCGCTTAGGGTCAATGCGCGATGCTGCTAGCGGTTGTTATTCAGTCTTAATGGTCAAACCTTGTGATTCCCAACAGACGGCTTGGGTCGACCAATCTCAGGTGCTATTTGAAGAAATGTTGTCTAACAATGTGGCTGACGTCTATCCAAAATTGGAAGCCTCTATTTTTCGATCTCTATTACCGCAACCTTTGGGCATGAGTCCACTTTATCCCGCCAAGCTATTACTAATTGAATGTTATGCTGATGGTGGTAACAGTTATGAGTCCGTGTCTATCTGGCTTCAGCAGTGGTTACTTCATTTAGGATTAAATTCCGTTTCCGACTTGATGATCAGTAGGCTTTTTCTTAACCGTAGTTGGACTGAATGTGCTCAGCAATTTGGGCTACCTGGAAGAAAGCAAGTTGAGCAGCAGCTAAGGGACGAAGTAAAGCACATTTGGAACGATTTACACTGTAAACAATAAGGTGAGATTTACACTGTAAATGAAATTATTAGGAGCTGATTTTACACTGTAAATCCAGCTCCTTTTTATTTCAGTGTGTATTTTGATTGAGCTTTAGGTTAAATCGAAATGCTCTCTTAATATCTGTTTAACCGTTATTGATGGATTACTTTCTTTAGTGACGTGAGCCTTATAATAAGAAATGCGAGGTTTGTTCAGAAAACGGATTTGGGTAGACTGAAAGTGTTGATGGGAAGCAAAGTGGTAAGGGTATGTGGAAGCTGTGTCTTGAGTTATCTGAAGATAAGACCAAGGTGATAGCCCGTCTTCCGGGAGAAGTGGACCTCGGTGGTGAGCTAAATCAAAATGAATTAAACGAGCAGCTCGTCGCAATGAACGCAGAAAAGCTGTTTGTTGTAGAGGGGGAAGTCGTTAGATTCATTAACTGCGCCAAAGAACGTAAAGCCGAAGCTTACGAAGGCATCGTCATTGCAGAAAAACGCAACGCACAAGTTGAGGTCGAATTGTCGAATAATGACATGCTCGCCAGTATGAACGTTGTCGGTGCGTACGGAGGCCGAGGTTTACGTGGCCCCGAGATTGTTCAAGCTCTTGCTCAAGCGCGAGTTTCGAAAGGCATCAACAAACTGGCTTTGAAGAAAGTGTTGGTTGTCAGCACTCAGCTCAAACCTGGCGAAACTTTTTCTCAACCAGTAGCGGTTGGTAAGCAACCTATCAAAGGCAAAGACGCTCTTTTTACTCCTCTCGTTAAAGACATCACCAAACGCATCCTCAAACCCAAAGACGGCCAATCTGCTAGCGACAAAATTGATTTACGTAACCTCGGTGAAACTATCGCGGTTGACGTAGGCGATGAGGTGATGCGTCGCACGCCTGCGACCAAAGGTACGCCAGGTTTTACTGTTCAAGGGCGAGTGATTCCTCCACAAGCTGGAAAAGACAGCCCAATGAAGCCAGGCAAGGGCACCGAGATAAGCAAGCACGACCCAAACCTATTGATTGCATCGGTATCCGGTACGCCTCTGATTAAAGACAAAACCATTGAAGTTGATAACGCACTCTGTCTCAATAGCGTTGGCGTGAATACAGGTCACGTGAAATTCAAAGGGAATGTGATTATCGGTGGCAACATTGAATCCGGAATGATTGTTAAAGCGACGGGCTCTATTACTGTAGGCGGCTTCATTGAATCGGCTGACGTACAAGCGCAAGACGACATTCAAGTTGGTAAAGGGATCATTGGCCACACAGTGAGTGATGGCCAGCCAAAGAGTTGTCACGTCAAAGCCAAAGGTTCGATTCGTGCCAGCTACGCCCAATATTGTGATTTGCAAGCTGGCGAAGATATTGAGTTGGCGGTGCACAGCATGAATAACGATATTGTTTGTGGGCGCAATCTGACGGTGCTGGATGAGAACGGTAGGAACGGTACGCTCAGCGGCGGAGATGCAAAAGTCGGTGACAAAGTGGTGTGCTTACAATTAGGCGTAGAAGGCGACACCGTCACTAAGGTAGAAGCGTTCGCGCGCTATTCTGCATTTAAGGAGCGATTAGCTGAGCTCAAAGATCAATACAAACGCGCTCAAGAAGGAACGATGGATGTGATTCGTAAAGAGCTCGAATTTAAGAAACGTCCTAAAGCCGAACGTACCGACGAAGAACAAGCTCAGATTGATGTGATGAAAACACAAAACAACGAGCAGCTTGAAGCGATAAAGCAAAAGCTAGAACAAACGGAACATGACTTTGAAGTCGCGTTAGAAGAAAATATTGTCGAAGCCAAAGAGCGTGTCTTCACTCGCGTGACGGTGCAGTTTGGCGACGAACAAGTAACGACAAAGCGCACTCATGGCGGTTGTTCGTTCCGTTTCAATCAATACGAAATTAAAGTCTCGGCGAACTTGGAAGAAGAGGACGTCGCTGCGGTTTAAGCTTTCTTACTTACTGAGCCCACATGTCGCAACAAGATGTGTGGGCTTTTGTTTATCTACAATACAAATCGACAATGTGCTCTTGATAGTAGTCCGCAAGCGCACCGACTTGGCTGCTACACATTACTTTCATTGCTTGTTTAATGTGTTCTATTGGCCAGTTCCACCATTGGATATTGAGTAGAGTTTCAATCTCTTTATCGCTGAATCGTTGACGTACGACTTGGTTGTTTCCAACCACCACCGAATAAGGTTGGATGTCTTTCGTCACTAGGGCGCGTGCTCCGATGACGGCTCCATCGCCGATGTTTACTCCAGGCATGATCATCGCCTCACTGCCAATCCAAACATCATTCCCCACCACTGTATCTCCGGCACGCTCGAAACCGTCTTGTACGCCTTCTCCAAATTCTTCAGGAGAGAAGGGGAATGTCGAAATCCAGTCAATGCGATGACCTTGGTTGCCTGCCATCATGAAGGCGGTTCCAGAAGCGATGGAACAAAACTTGCCAATGATTAATTTGTCGATGCTATCGGGTTCTCTACTTTGCCATTCTTGAAGTGTGACGGGGTCACCCAACAAGTAGCGTACCGCTTGCTCTTCGAAGCTTTTTTGATGATAGAAGCCCGAGTAATAGCTGTAATCGCCAACGATGATATTGGGATTTGTGATGTGATCTTTAATGACTTGACCTTTTAACCACGTGTCGAAAACACTCATAACTCATCCTTTCAAATTTAGGTTGTACAGAGTTTAGATGCTTTCTATTATTTCCAGTAGTTTGATTTTAGAGATTCAGAATTACTGTATGGAAATAAAATGGCTCAGCTACGTACCACTTTACGTCGCTTTGTGCGAAGAGCGAAGTATTGCTGGCGCGGCAAAGCGCCTGAATTGTTCGAATGCGCATGTAAGTCGGCAACTTAAACAGCTTGAAGAGATATTGTCGGTGCAGCTTATTCAGCGAACTACGCGCCAGTTTAATTTGACCTACGATGGTTTGCGGTTTTATCAGCAGGTAAAGCAACTGCTCGAAGGCGCTGAGCAGATCAATGAGCAAGTCATGGCAAACGAGATCGTATCGGGAAAATTGAGAATAGCGGCGTCTGCTTCTTTCGGAGCCGCGTTACTCAGCCAAACATTGATCGACTTTCGATTGCAACATCCACAAGTGAGCGTCGAAGTGATCTTCACAGAGACACCTCTCGACTTGATTGAGGCTGGGTTTGATATCGCATTCTACTTTACCGATACTCCTCCAGAGGGATACGTCGGCCATCAGCTACGCACTTTACACTGTAAACCGATCGCTCATCGCTCGTATTTAGCTGATAAACCAAATGTAAGTACGCCAGAGGATCTTGGTGACTTGGAGCACATCCTCTATAAAAGTCACTACTTGGTGTTAGATAAATGGACGTTTACGCATAAGCAAACTCAGCAGCAGTGCAGTATTAGGTTAGAAAGTACGCTGAGTTTTAATCTTGTCCAGTCCATGTTGGATGCTACTTTGGCTGGCTGTGGTGTAGCCATGTTAGATGAATTTGCATTGGCTAAACTCGAACCTGCACAAAAAGAACAACTCGTGAGTTTGCTGCCAGAATGGCAAACGGATGCGATTTTGCCGCTTTATCTGCTTTACCCAAAACGTGAGCACTTACCAAGAAGAACGCGAGCGTTCATTGATCACTATAGGAACATATATTCTGTCGGCGAATAGCGACAGCAAACTTAGTAACAATTGAGGAAGCAAAGGAATGCGAAAACACTGTATTGCGATTGGTGGTGGTGGCTGGATGATGGGAGAGAATCCGAGCCCGCTCGATCAATACATTTTGTCTTTGTCTGGTAAGGAGAATCCAAACATTTGTTTTCTACCGACAGCCACGGGAGACGCCGATGAAGTTATTGAACGTTTTTACAATGCGAAGCTTAGTGAAAACGTAACCCATTTTCCGCTGTTTAAGTTTGATGCTAGTTGGAAAGAAACGCTATTTGAACAAGACATCATTTACGTCGGTGGCGGTAATACGCGTTCGATGTTGGCCATTTGGCGCGAATGGGGAATCGATAGAATACTCAAGCAGTGTTATGAACAAGGCATCATCATTTGTGGCATGAGCGCTGGTGCAATTTGTTGGTTTGAGTTTGCGGTGACAGACAGTGATCCCGAAGCATACCAAGTTATGCGTTGTCTTGGATTAATTGACGGTTTGGCTGCGGCGCATTTTTCCCATGTTGGTGAGAAGTTTGAGGTTTTCCAAGCCTTTGCTCGTTCTCAACCGAGCATCACTTGTTATGGTATTCACGATTATGCGGCATTGCACTTTGTCGATGGAAAATTGTTAGCTACTGTCACCAGCTTTCCTGATGCAGGCGTGTTGGTCAAAACAGGTAACGAAGAAAACATATTACGAGGGTGAGCTTCTTCAAATCAGCATTAAAGGCAATAACTACTGACCGGACACAGAAGAAGCTCATGGATTCAGCTAACTTATATTAAGTATCGTGCTTACAGCTCGTAACGCAAACCTAAGTGGTAGTAGCTTTCGTCTGCGTGCGCACCGCCAAACGAGACTTCTTGTCCATTGCTGTAGCCACGCGAACCGTTACGATCAACGTAGTTTGTGTAGATAGAAGAACGAGGCGTCAGTTTGTATTGCACTTCTAGCGTTGTATCTTTCAGCTCTAGCTCGTCACCCTCACTGTTTTCTAAAGAACGATAACCAGCACGCAGTGCCCATTTGTCATTTACACTGTAAACCGCCGTCAATTCCATCACTTTGTCGGTACTGGTTTGCGAGTAATAGCCCTCTAGTTCATCTTCCGAGTACAACGCACCCAACATCAAATCTCCTAGGTAGTAACGTGTACCTGCGCCCCAGAATGTGTAATCGGTGTCGTTGCTTTCACGTGCATCACCTTTATTTTTCTGCATCGCCACCACTGGTGCGAAGGTACCCAAATTCCCCATGTCTAGCGTATAACGCAGTGCAGCGTTGTAACCGTAGTCGAGCTCAGAAGTGTTGTTTCCTAAAATGTACGCGACAGAAAAATCGAAATTACCTAGGCTGTTTTGGTATTGCAGCGTGCCATCTTGACGGAAAACTTGCGTCGCGGTTTTGTCGACTTTATTCGCTTGGCGCGCCATAGAAACATCGGAAGAGGCGAACACATCACCAATGTCGGTAAACATAATCAACCCAGAAGCCACGCGACCACCAGTAATGCGACCATAATCTTTCGCATCAATACCCGCCCATACATAACGTGCGGTCAGAGACGGTTTGTCGTTTACTTGGTTTGCGTATTCAGCGGCACCCACTTGGTATTGCGCTTGGCCGATGATCGACGCGTACTCGTTGATGGTTTGTGAACCGTTTAAACCAATACGGCCATCAAACTCGCCATTTGCATCGCCGTGCTCGTCATTTTTACTGGTGACATTGAAACCAAGACGAGAGTAAATATTTAAAACTGACCCATCTTCCGCTTGATACAGCTGCGCTGCCATTGCGTTTGATGCCATCAACGTAGGGAGAAGTAGAGTCAAAATGTGCTTTTTCATGATTAACGACCTTTCATTTCTATTGTTTTAGGTACGACAAAGCCCCTTCCGAGTAACGGAATAAGAAAAATTGTCGTGAAGTAGAGAGAGGGGGCGCCCTTGTTTGCCAAGGGCGCGAGCTAGTCCATTCCTATAGGGGAAGAATGATTTAGCTTAAATCGACGTCTTTGCAGCCAAAGAAGTAAGTCGCGAGGAAGCCGACGATGTAAGAGATAAGCAGGCCAGCAACAAACACCATCATGCCCGGGAAGATGCCATTTTCAGATGTCATGAGAGGAATCGCCACGATACCGGACGGGCCAAACACCGTATTAAGACCAACTGGTAAGCCAAGGTAAGAAACTAAACCGATAAAGAAGCCGCCCGCAGCACCACCAATACAAGCGGTAACAAATGGTTTTACGCGTGGTAATGTCACGCCGTAAATTAATGGTTCGCCAATGCCTAGAAGGCCCGGAATAATAGCGCCTTTAACTTGAGTGCGCAGTAGAGCGTCTTTTTTTGCTTTGAAATACAGCGCCATTGACGCGCCAACCTGACCGCCACCAGCCATCGCCAGGATAGGGAATAGCGAGTTAAAGCCCTGTGCTTCCATCAATGCGAAGTACACTGGAACAAAACCCTGGTGGATGCCAAATACCACAGAAATTAAGAACAAACCTGCCAAGATTGCAGCGCCTAATGGGTTATCGTTCAAGTTGAGGAACAACCAAGACATCCCTTTAAACAGCTCGCCGCCGATTGGCATGATGATCAAGAAGGTTACCGCACCCATGATCAACAGAGTGATAACGGACGTTAAGATCATGTCCAGATCATCTGGCATGTATTGACGAACCTTACGCTCGACTTGCGCACCGATGATCGCCGCCAAAAGTACGCCGATAATGTTGCCGCGCGGATCAATCGCAAAGCCGAAAAACTCGTTCATGCCAGAGTAAATACCGGATGTAGCCTCTGGGTTGTAACCCAGCACAAACAAAGAGGCGAGAATGGCACCATTAACACCAGAGCCGCCAAACGCTTGCTGCGCGTTGTAACCAATCAGAATACTTAAGAAAGCAAACAGACCCTTACCAAAGACTTTCATGTAGGCAATCAAATCCAACATAAACTGGCTTGGTGTCTGGTCGAGAACAAACATCTGTTCCAATAACGTCGCAAAACCTAGCAACAAACCAGCGGCAATAAAGCCTGGGATCAACGGCGTAAAGATGGTGGCAAACTTGCTTAAAAAACGCTGAACCGCACTGGTTTGTTTGCTCTTCATCTGCTTTTTCTGCTCGGCCGCGACGGCAGAAAGATCTTGTTGCGGCACATCTGGTTCTTCACTGTCACCAGAGGTTAAGCTGTCGATCAGTTGATTCATCATCTCAGCCGCTTGTTGAGCTTTTCCAGGACCGAGAATGATCTGAAACTGCTCATCGCTTTCCACCACACCCATTACGCCGGGAATTTGCTTGATAACTGATTGATCAGCCAAGCCATTGTTGGCGAGCGATAAACGCAAACGCGTCATACAGTTACCACATTTGCTTACGTTGCTACTGCCACCCACTGCGGACAGCAACTGCGATACTGTGTTTGAAGTTATTTTTGCCATAGGGTCTATCCTTCAGAGCTCGGATTATTTAGTTATTATTTAGTGCTGCGCGAATAAAACCGTTGTGCGCGGCAAGGCGTGATTTGGCTTGTTCGGCATCCAAATCGGCCAAAATCATTAAGATGGCGGTTTTGCAGTGGCGATCGCAGGCATTTAATGCTCGCTCTGCTTCTTTTTTTGATGCGCCGGTTGCTTCGACAACAATGTTGGTTTGGCGTTGGATGAGCTTGGCGTTGGTGGCCTCTACATCCACCATTAAGTTGCCAAATACCTTACCGCTACGAATCATTGCACCTGTCGTGAGCATGTTTAACACCAGTTTTTGTGCGGTGCCGGCTTTCATGCGAGAAGAGCCAGTAACGACCTCTGCGCCAACAATCGGCAGAATCGCGATGTCGGCCGCTTTTGCCATGGCACATTCTGGATTACAGGCGATAGATGCGGTCGTAGCTCCGATGGATTTAGCGTACTCCAAACCACCTATCACATAAGGTGTACGGCCACTTGCTGCAATGCCTACAACCACGTCATGCTTGGTGAGGTGAAGCGCCTTTAAGTCGTCTTGACCCATTTTCGCGTTGTCTTCTGCGTTTTCTACCGCTTTCAAAATCGCCTGATGTCCACCAGCAATTAAGCCAATCACCATATCTGGGTGCGTGCCGTAGGTAGGAGGACACTCGCTCGCATCAAGAATTCCTAAGCGGCCTGATGTGCCAGCTCCCATGTAAATTAAACGGCCACTATTTGCAAAAGCTTGGGTAATTGCATCAACTGTCTCTGCAATTTGTGGTAGCACCGCTTTTACCGCTAGCGCGACCTTTTGATCCTCTTCATTAATGACTTGCAGCATCTCGATGGTCGAAAGCGTATCGATCTCGGCACTGGCTGGATTACGGCTTTCTGTCACCAATCGGCTTAAATCAATTTTCATGTTTTACACTCTTCGTAATGTTCAATCTGAGGGCGATTCTATGGAATAAAATATTCAGGTTTGGTGATAAAAATCACACTTGAGGTTATTCTTTATGCAGGGGAAATTTGGAATAATGAGAGAAAATATACGTCTATTACATCCGGGATTAACTGGCTTGGTTAGAATAATCAGGGAGTTAAATCAAACTCCTATTATTTTTGTTTTGGAATAATTTATTTAAAATTTTTGAGGTTTTTGTTGTGTCAGTTATCAATAAGATAGTAGCGAGGCGTACTCAGCTTTCGCAAAGTGGTCGTTTGGTCGGTGATTGGATTGTTGAAAACGCAGAAAAGGCGGCGCTGCTCACCAGCCAAGAACTTGCGGCGCAAGTAAAAGTGAGTCAATCGAGCATTGTGAAATTTACTCAGCGTATCGGCTTTAAAGGTTACAGCGAGTTTAAATTAGCTCTGAATGAAGAGATTGGCCGTAAGCATGCGATGCAGTCGACACCGCTGCACAGTGATATTTTGGCTGACGACCCCATTGCGGTTATTTCACAGAAACTGGTGAAAGCGAAAACCGATGCTATGTTTCAAACCACCAATACGCTGTCTTATGAAGCGTGTCACCAAGCGGTGAAATGGTTGAGTGAAGCGCGTCGAGTGCAAGTGGTCGGGATTGGGGGCTCTGCACTGACCGCGAAGGATTTAAGCTTTAAACTGCTTAAACTTGGTATTACGGCGCTTTCTGAACAAGACAGCCACGTGCAGATTGCTGTTGCCCGCACGCTCTCTCCAGAAGATGTTCAGATCGCAATCTCGTTTTCGGGTGAGCGCAAAGAAATTCTCTTCGCGGCAGAAGCGGCAAAAGAGCAGGGCGCGAAGGTGATTGCGTTATCAGCGCCCGGAAGAAGTCGCTTGCGCGGCATTGCCGATATTACGTTTGATACCATCGCCAATGAAATGGAGCATCGCAGCTCCTCCATTGCTTCGCGCACCGCGCAAAACGTGATCACCGATTTGCTGTTTATCATCTTGGTTCAGCAAAGAGACGACAGTGCCCGTCAGTTGATCAGCGATATCAGTACCGACATCAAACAGATCCTCACATGATCGCTTAACCAACAGCGGACTAAAGATCCGGATCGTGCATCAGCAAAGCAATAAAGGCGGGGAGATGCTTTTCAATGGTGAGATCGGCAGAAATTGCCGGTAACTCCAACGTGATGCAAGGTAAATCACGTTCACTACACCAAGTGCCGAATGAGCCGGGTGTTTCGTAGTCGACATCGTCAACGATTGGCAGTTGAAACTGCTCGCCGAGCCATTTGGCAAGGTTGGAATGTTTGGGGGCATCCACAAACGCAAGCGGTTCATGAAATGACACCACAAACTTTGGCCTGCGCAGTTCAATCAAGTTAATTAATGCGCCAACTTCTGGCTCTAGCTGGTTTTTAGAGCCTGTTTTCACCTTTACGTCTCGAACGGGTGTGTGAGAGCTCCATCGATACACGGTGCCATGCTCAGTCCAATTTGGGGTTGGAAACGCGCGATTGAGATCCACTTGGTTTGCATTTGCACGTGTGCCTAGCTGGTTGCCGTCAGGATTCATTGACAGAATCACATCATGTCGTAAGTTTTTAGCTGGCAAGCTTCTTAGCGCACAGGACAAACCTGCAATCGAGGCCGTCTCATCCCCGTGAGTGCCTGCCAAAATCAAACCTCGCGAAGCACTTTCGACTTGTGCCGGAAAATACAGTAATGGCGCACCAAGCACGGATTGACCGTATGTTGTTGGCCGAATTAAAAATGCCGCTCTTTCCGTTCTTGGAATTAGACTCACCGTAATCTCCTGATTGATGAAGCAATATCAATATCTAAGCTAATTAAACCTAGCTAAACCGAACCGTTTAAACTCGTCAACGGTTGAAATGTTAATTGTGGCGCTTGCTTCACAAGACGCGTTAGGAGAACGAAAAACGATATGGATTTTAAAAAACATTCAACGGCGTTGCTGATTTCCTCTTTATTCACCCCTTTTCTTGCTACATCAGTTGCTGCGGAGACCTTACCTAAAGGCATTCAACTTGCCGCAGAACAGCATTTAGTACGTGCGAATGACGCAGAGGCGGCGACGCTTGACCCTGCGAAAGCCGAAGGTCTGCCAGAAATGCATGTGATTCGTGACTTATTTGAAGGGCTTGTGATTCAAGATCGTGACGGAAACATCATTCCCGGTGTGGCAGAATCATGGGAAACCAACGACAACCAAACCTTTACTTTTCACTTGCGCAAAGACGCGAAATGGTCGAATGGCGAGCCTGTGACGGCGGAGGATTTTGTCTATTCACTGCGCCGAGCGGTAGATTCGAAAACCGCTTCTCCAAATGTTTGGTATCTCAAACTCACCAAGATCAAAAACATCGCCGATGTAGCAGAGGGCAAAAAGCCTTTGGACGAGCTCGGTATCAAGGCGGTGGATAAATACACCCTACGTTTTGAGTTGGACAGTCAAGTTCCGTACTTTGTTGCTATGACTGGGCACACGTCCATGATGCCGGTGCATCAAGCAACAGTGGAAAACCGCGACAAGCCGTGGAGCGATCCAGACCAATTTGTTGGCAATGGTGCATTCACATTGGATAAGTGGGTCGTGAATGAGCGCATTGAACTGGTTAAGAATCCAAGTTACTGGGACAGCGCAGATACGCATTTAAACAGAGTGACTTACATTCCGTTTGAAAACCAAAACGCGTCGATCAATCGTTATGCGGCAGGAGAGCTGGATATCACGTCAGATGTGCCGACTCATATGGCGCAGAAGCTTAAACAAGATTACAAGCAGGCTTACACGGTGGTGCCATTACTGTGCACGTATTACTACGCGTTCAATACCACTCGTCCGCCATTTGATGATGCGCGAGTGCGTCAAGCAGTATCGTACTCCATCATGCGCGATGTGATCACGAATGGTGTCACTCAAGTAGGCAACCTTCCTGCTTATACTTTCGCGCATCAGTACACCGCAGGGTTTGATGCAACGCCGCCAGAATACAGTAACTGGAGTCAACAACAACGTGATGAGAAAGCACGTGAACTGCTGAAAGAAGCGGGATACGGTGATGGCAAACCTTTGGATTTCAAATTGCTGTACAACACCAGTGAGGCAAACAAATCGATCGCGGTTGCGATAGCGTCGATGCTACAAAAAAATCTCGGTGCAAACGTGGAGTTAGAAAACCAAGAGTGGAAGTCGTACTTAGTGGCGCGTAAACAAGGCAATTTCGATGTGATGCGTGCTTCCTGGTGCGGTGATTACAATGAAGCGTCTACTTTCCTGAGTTTACTTCGCTCAGGTTCTTCGGGTAACTTTGCTCGTTACAGCAGTGAAGCGTACGATAACGCGATGAACAGTGCATTGGCTACAACCGATGAGAAAGCGCGCCAAGAATTTTACGACCAAGCTGAACAGTCGCTGGCGACAGATATGCCCATCGCGCCAATCTATTACTACATGCAAGCGCGTTTGGTTCGCCCAACCGTGGGTGGCTTTGCAAAAAACAACGTAGAAGGGCGCATTTACTCGAAAGACCTCTACATTAAAAAGTAGTGCTCAAAACAAGCGATAAATACGAAGCCCCGAAGATGTATCTTACGGGGCTTCTTTTTATTGTTAGCGAGTGGAGAGCTTGTTCACGAGCATAGCGACTCGTTTGCCAAGATACTCTGCTGTTGCAACATCAGAAGCATGCAACTGACCACCTTGTGCAACAATACCACCTTGTACACCATAACGATTCAGGTTTTGCTCCCCAGAATTGCTGATCTTATCCAACCCGACCCACATCATGCCGTGTTGGTTAGCGAGCGTTTGTAGATATTGTAATGTGCAAGATTGGTCGCCATTCATTGCCCCACCACTGGTAAAGCCAGCCGCGATTTTGCTCGCCCATTTTTGGTAATACCAAGATTCACTGCTTGCATCTGCAAATGCTTTAAACTGCGCTGCTACACCGCCCATATAGGTCGGTGAGCCAAAGATAATCGCATCACACTCAGCAAGTTCATCCATTAGTTTAGGGTTCACAAAACGTCCCTCAATAATCTCACTGCCTTCAATTCGGTGAGAGAGGATTTCACATTCATCTTGCTGCTTAATGCCTTGTTGTTCAACGCCTGCGGCAATCGCGCGAGCAAGCTGACCAGTAACGTCGGTTTTAGAGAAATAAATAATCGCAATTTTGGACACAATGGTTCCTTTTTTCATTGTTGATTTTTAATCGTGCGACTAAGGCTAAAACCTCAAGCTAAGTTGAGGTCAAGAAGAGATTTGAGATAGATAAAGTACGAATTGGTATCTAAAGAGCTTTCTTATAGGGTAAGTCGACGGCATAACTACAGTGAATGCAATGATGGCGAATGTCGTGTATAAAAGCGTTAAAGGAAGATCTTAAAGATGTAGAAAACTCTCTTGGAAACAATGATAAAGGTACCGATGCTAGTGATGATTAATAGGCGGAAAAATAGATTAAAATATGTAAACTCAGACCTGATCCAAGGCGGGAAAAGTACATTTCATCGTTTCTTAAGGCGAGGGATTATTATCATTATGGTAGGAGGCCTTTCTACAGCCTTTTCCACGGCATTTGCACACTTTATAGGGGGGGTGTTTGATGTGGATATGAATGTTCATCCAGAGAGCTTAGAAGAAAAAGTGCATGCACTACTTTTTGTTTCGGTCAGTCTTGTTTTTTACCTCTTTTCTGCCCTTATCTCGCTAAATATTAGTGGGTGGCTCATAATGAAGCTAAAAATATAAGCTTAACTAAAACCATGTCCTTGTATTTTAAGGAAGATGGAACTAGTGACGATTTTTTCTTTGCTTGCACCATCTCTATTTTTTGTATTTATTTAAGGTTCGTAAAGAAGAAGCTTACTTTGGTTAAAGTGGCGCTTTTGGTTTCGGCGATGTGTCATGTGTTTATCATGAAAGAATACAGCGGTGACCTTTCAGTTTATACGTTTTGTCTCTTCACTGTTGTTCTCCATTAACTTTGGGTTATTTGTGACTACCAAGTGATATTAAAAAGCCGATGTAGATACATCGGCTTTTTAGTGGGTTATTTCTTTCTGCGAGTATAAATCCGAGATTTTGCTTTACTTGGCTCTGGCTTGTTTTTTGCCAGCTTTAGCACTGCTTTTTGCAAAATCTGGTTGTTTGGGTAAGTGATCAAGTTACCGTTGTCGTGCTTAATTAACACGTGAAACATGCTGATTTCTTGAATCTCACCGCAGATGTCTTCATCTTTGTCTACGACTTTAATTCGGTCACCCACTCGGTATGGGAAGACAAAAAAGATCAAAAAGCTGGCAGTGATGTTGCTCAGAATTGACCACTGCGCAATAAACGCCACACCCAATACGGCAAAAATGGACGATAGGAACAATGACACATCGCCATAGCCAATCCCGGTGATAATGGCAAAAACAGACGCGGTTAAAAATAAAAGCACGACGTTAAAACAACGCTGAATAAAACTCAGGCGGGCCTTTTTTACACCTTTTGAGGTCGCTAAGTTTAAAATGGCTCGATTGACGATTCTCTTCAGAATGCGATAAGCAATCAGGACAATAATGCCCATTAAGACTTTGTACCCGAGAGAGCCTGCGGTGAAATACTGGCTCACTTGATCTAGATGGATCCAATCATTCATTTCTTCAACTCGACGATATTAAGAAAACCGCTGTTATAGCTGATTTTCTGATGTAAGTAATCACAAATTTTTCTCTCCATTTTCGTCTCTCTACCTAGGAATTTCGCCCTAGAGCCTACGGAGAGTTGTAGAGTTTTATCAATAGTGTGCAGAGCTTTACTTCTGTTTGCGCTCACCGCATATATTCAACCAAAGTTGATGCTGTTTTAAAGTGTTTAATGTTTGAGCTGTATCTCATATCCGGTATTGTATGAGGCTAGGATCGTATAAACGTGCTGAATATGATTTTTGTCCTGATAACCTAAGACGTGTTGAGTGAAATGGCTTGCTAGGATATCTATCAAATGGAAGAAGATGAAAAGGCGATTATGATTTTATTCGTGATTGTTGGCCTTGTACTCGTTTGGATAGTGCTTGAAGAGCTTAACTATCTTGGATTCTCAATAAAATAAGCCCCGTTAAACATGAGTCAAACGGGGCCTTTCTCTTTTCTAAATGCTAATTTCGGTTAGCTAACCGCACGTACTTTGCCTTGCTTTAGGTCATTCAGCACTTGCGCTTTAGGACCATCAGCAATGATGCTGCCTTTTTCCATCACAATTACTCGATCAACGATGTCGAGCATCGACGTTTTATGCGTAATCAGTATCAATGTTTCGCTCGGTTTGAGCTGAGATAGCTGGTGCTTAATATGCATTTCAGAGCGGTTATCCATCGCGCTGGTTGGTTCATCCATAAGTAGGACGGGAGGACGGCCCAAAAATGCACGAGCGATCGTGACGGCTTGACGTTGACCACCAGAAAGCATCGCACCACCTTCACCTACTTGACGTTCTAAACCAGCTGGATCCGATTGTGTAAATGCGGTCACGCCTGCACGGTTTGCTGCATCAAGCACGTCTCGGTCATCGGTTAGTGGACGACCCAAGGTAATATTGTCGCGAATCGAACCGAAGAATAGATTCGAATCTTGAGGCACACAGCCGATGTTACGTCGAACATCAACGTGGTGAAGCTGTGCAATATCAGTGTCATCGATACGTACGTGCCCCTCTGTTGGCTTATACAAGCCCATAATCAAGCGCTCCAACGTTGTCTTACCCGAACCAATCCGACCGATTATCGCGACTTTTTCTCCAGGATTTATCGTGAGAGAAATGTTACGTATAGACGCGACAGGAGAGTCTGGGTAATGAAACGTTACGCGATCAATTTCAATCTTACCTTGGATGATTGGGCGATGGATGTAGCGTTTCCCTTCTTCTTGCTCGTCTGGCATTTCCATGACTTGATTGATAATCGTCATAGAAGACTTCGCTTGGTTGTAGCGCGTTGAGAGCAAAGACAGCTGAACCAAAGGCCCTATGGCGCGACCACTCAACATGGTTGCGGCGATTAAGCCACCCATAGTGAGCTCGCCCTCTGCAATCAGATAAACACCGAGAATGATCATCCCAACGTTACTACTTTGCTGCACGAAGCCTGCCGCATTCTGGATGCTGTCGGTAATGCGGCGGCTTTTGATGTTCCAGTTCGCCATGTGCGCCACCGCTTCTTCCCAACGGTATTGGAATTGGCTTTGCGCGCTGAGCATTTTTACGGTTTCTAGCCCCGCTAGACTCTCAATTAAGTTGGCGTATTTTTGCGATGCTAAGCGTGACCCTTCCTCTATAGAGCGACGCAGCGGTCCTTGAATCAGCAGTGAATGAACAATCAAAATGACCACGCCGACCATTGGAACATACACAAGATCGCCAGCCATTAGCCATATAATCACTAAGAAAAGAATGGCAAAAGGCAGGTCAATTAGGGCACTGACGGTTGCTGAAGTGAAAAACTCTCGAATAGATTCAAACTCTTGAAGATGGCGAGCGAATGCGCCGACCGAAGGCGGCTTGGACTCCATTCGGATGCCCATCACTTTGCTGAACAGCTTGGAGGAAATCAGAATGTCAGACTTCTTTCCTGCGACATCAATAAAGTAGTTTCTCAACGATTTGAGTATGAAATCGAATAGAAAGACAACAAATATGCCGCTTGCCAATACCCATAAGGTTTCAAACGCGAGATTTGGTACCACTTTGTCGTACACCAAACGAGTGAACAGCGGGGCGGCAACGGCAAAGAGGTTGATGAGAAGTGAGGCGATTAAAACATCGCGGTAGATACGTTTTGACTGCCACAAGGTTGACCAAAACCAGTGACCTTCGTTGGTTTTGAGCACCTCGGGAGAGCGCTCATCGAAACGGAATTGCTTTTTAACTAAAAAGTAGCGACCAGTGTACTGCTCAAGTAGGTCTTCTAATGGAATGGAGATTGGCACCATTCCACTTTCTAAGGTGGTGACTTCGGCTTCGCGTGTCTCCGCGTTAATGCTGTTGAGAACGCATGAGTCACCGCCTTTAAGAACTAAGATTGCCGGCAGAATCAGGCTGGAGATGTTCTCCAGCTCTGCACGGTTTTCCTTGGCAACCAATCCGGCCCTTTCCGCTGCTCTTGGTAGCAAAAATGGAGTTAGCTTGCCGTCTGAAAGCGGAAGGCCATTGACCAGCGCTTCTGGCGAGTTAGCTAACCCATAGTAACGGCTAACGTAGATGAGCGAATTCAGTAAAGGGTCTTTCATCTGTGGTAAACCTTTTTATTCCTTGTCGACGATGAATCCTTGGAATACCTCAACAAAATGCTCGGTGAGGAAGTCCAACTGGATTTGAGTTTCAATACGCGACGCGATAGTCGTAATGCCTAGGTTATGGGCAGTACGAGAAATCGACGTTAGCGTGAATTTCTGTTTTTCGTCGTGTAAGTTGTGTGTGAATAGGTAATCGAGCTTCACATAGTTAGGGCGGAACTCTTGGATGTACTCCAATGATTGGAAGTTACGTCCATAGTTATCTACGCCAAACTCAGCCCCGGATTGGCGAATGGCATTACATAACAGCGCCGTGTGGTGAGGCTGATCAATAAAACACTCCTCTGGAATTTCAAAGTGTAGCTTAGAGGCCACTTTTGCGTGTTTTTCCAACATGCTGGTGGTCCAGCGAATGAACGATGGCTGAGACAAGCTGCTTTGCGCAATGTTGATCGCGACAGGATCGGTTAGCTCGCCACTTTCCAGCATCTTAATCATCGACTCAATAACGTATTGGTCGAAAATATTGGTGGCGTCTAGCTGCTCTAGTGCGAATAAATATTGGTTGGCACGGAACGTTTCGCCCTCTTTTTCGATGCTTGAGAACACTTCGTTATGGAACACTTTACCCCAAGTGTTCTTCGCCGCTTGGAAGCGGAATTTAACCCAATCGCTATGAATCGCTTCTTCAACCAGCGCTTTCCACTGCTGTTTACCCATTAAGTTAGAAGGTGTGTCACTGCCGATAAAGCCGTAAGCTTTGTCTGGTTGAGCTTTGGCTTTCGAGAGCGCATTATCCACCATAGATAAGATTTCAGAGCGCGTTTTTTGGTCTTTACTATGCGCAACACCTAAGGCTGCTTTTGGTTTGGCTAGACCGGTTGGATCAGTGTTCAACCCGTTAACGCAGTTCACGATGCTGTCCGCCAAAATGCGTAGTTCGCTTTCATCCATGTGTGGGAAAAGCAGGCCAAACTCATCACTAGATAGGCGTGCAATGGTAGCTCCCGGCACATCAATGGTGTTTTTCAGACGTTGAGACAGCTCTTTTACGTGGGCATCGGCGCGTTGGTAGTCTTTTGTCTCGTAAATGTCACCAATGTATTCTGCATGGAGTAGCGCGATACCCCCTTGCGTTTGCTCTGCAAGCCATTGGTCTATTTGGTTAATGTAGAACGAGCGATTACCCAGTTTGGAGATAGGGTCGAGGTAAGCTTGAGCACGCAGTCGTTGTGCCTCTTTCGCTTGTTCTTTGAATGACAGCTCAATTTGAGCAGACATCATGTTAATGCCATCTACCACCGCGATCAGATCTTTAGTTCTTGGACGAGCAAGTGGTTCACCAAATTGGTTATTAGCGATTTCATGCATTTTTTTCACGATGGCCGCTAATGGTTTTAGTGAGCGACGGAGGATGTACGAAATCGCAATTAAACCAGCCAGGAAAATGACACTGAACGCAGATAACAAACCAATAAAGCCTTGCCAGAGCTGCTCGTAAGCAGCTCCTGGGTGGCTAATGATTTCCACTTCAGCAAGTTGCATCCAACCACTGGTCACTACGCGCTTATCGTGAATGGCTTTGAATAGATTCATGTCGATAAACCATTGTGGCACCGTACTTGGTTTAACCGGGTAAGTGCGCACGATTTGGTAGTCAGAATCTAAAGCGGTCAGGCGAACAACCGAGTAGGTGCTGCCGTCAAACAGAGCATTAATCACGGATTCTACCGCGACTTTATCTTTGTCTTTAAGGTAAGGAGCCAATGCCAAACCTACGGTGTTAATGGTGTTGTTGACCTCTGAACGTTGCTGTTGTTCCAAGCTGTCTCGAGTCGTGTTGAATTGGATTACGAATACTGATGCCAACAAGAGTATAAAGACCGTAACCATTCCCACTACAAGCTTCTTATATAGGGTCATGTTTCTCACTCGTCATAGTTAATTTTAGGTTTATTTAACTGCAACTTACGTTCGCGCGAGCGTAAGTCATTCCAAAGGCTCAACCGTGATGCTTTCCCTGCCAGCTCTCCAGTGCTAGCAGAAGACTTCATCAACCACAGGTTTGTACCATTAAAACTGTATATCGGTAGCAAGTCGCTACGTTTAGAGGCTCGGACAATATCAGGGTTGATATTGTCGAGAATGAGCGGCTCAGAGCTTGGGGTTGGGTAGTAAGCTAATACCATGTGAAACTGATTCAGTTCGATGGCTTTTACGTAGATCAAACGCATCTTTGAATCTGGTATTCCTAGCTCGAGTAACGAGAAGTACTTGGCGATGGTGAAATCCTCACAATCCCCTGCATTACTCCCTAAAAATTCGAGTGGCGTAGCCCAATAATCTGTCTTTCCCCACAGTTTTATGTCGTCAACAAAATACAGCTGGTTAAAAAAGTCGTTGACGCCAGCGAGCTGTTCATGTGTCTCTAATTGTTTAAATAAGTCGAGGTTTTTTCGCCATGTATTTACGCGCAATCCCGCACGTTCGCCGTACACCGCTGTGACCGTATTGACCCATTGTTGTTCTTTACTGCTTAACGCACCAATTTGGAACGAAAAACAACTTAAACTGATTAATAATGTAACTTTACGCTTCAAATTGGATCGCATATTCGACTCATATCACAAGTATACTCTTCTAAAGGGTTCGTCAGTGAGAAACAAGTGCTTTTTATTTAATCACTTATCGCTCAATACTCGCCGTTGTGAGTACCTTGGTGTGATTTACTCCTTCAAGGCGTTCGTTTTGGCACTTAAAATCGGTTTAAGTAGATATTCCAAAACGGTTCGCTTCCCTGTGATGATATCGACCGATGCCGTCATTCCTGGAATGATTGGTAAATCTGCATCTTGACCAAAATTCGTTTTATCGGTGCGGACACGAACGATGTAAAAGCTATTTCCTTCTTCATCTTGGGTTGTATCTGCGCTGATGTGTTCCAATTCACCCTCTAAGCCGCCGTACTTAGTGAAGTCGTAAGCCGTAAACTTCACGATGGCGTGTAGGTCTGGGCGCAAAAATGCAATGTCTTTTGGCGCAATTTTCGCTTCTACTAATAACGTATCTTCAGTTGGTACAATTTCGACGATATCCATGCCTGGCTGGATAACACCCCCAACGGTGTTGATGTTCAGCGTTTTGATTTTGCCTGTGACTGGCGAGTTCACAACGGTTCGATTGACTCTATCTTCTAAACCCACTGCTGATTCAACCAAAGCAGATAACTGGTCTTGGGCGCTGTTGAGTTTCTCTTGCTGTTCTGAACGGAATTTGAGCGCAACATCAATGCGATTAAGCATGGATTCTCGAATCGCTGACTTTAATACCGGGATTTTGAGCTCACTGGAAGTCATTTCGCGGCGGGTGTCGTTGACTTGGCGTTGTAACTTGAGTAATTCAATACGAGGCACAACACCTTCATCAGCCAACGGTTTGGTGATGTCTAATTCTTTCTTCGCATATTGATAGCTTTGACGTAAGTTCCTTACTCGCGCTTCAATCTCTACTAAGTCCTGCTGCTTTTGCTGAACTTGTTGGTCAATCACCGAAAGTTGGTTGCGTAAATTGTCTAAATCTTCGCGGTATTCAGCTTTCTGGCGCTGAGTGAGTTTCGGTTGAGTTTCTTCTAAAGTTGGTGGAAAGGTCAGTTTTCCATAATCGAGTACTACGCTTTGGCGCCAGTTTTCCGTTTCAAAATCACGATTCACGGCAACACTGTTGATTGAAGCTGAGAGTTGCAGCACAGACGCAGTTAGGTTGGCAACTTGTTGTTCACGCTCACGAAAATCAGAGCGAAAGCGAGTGTCATCGATAAGAAGTAACTGCTGACCTTTTTCAACCAATTGACCTTCTTTGACTAAAATTTCTTTGACTAAGCCACCTTCTAAGTTTTGGACAACTTGAATCTGTGAAGAGGGAATGACTTTTCCCTGACCAACAGTGACCTGGTCGATTTCAGCCCAAGATGCCCAGCCTATTGCAGCAATAAAAAACAACACCATCACCCAGAGCATCAAACGTGCGCTGTTGGGGGTGTTGAGGAGCAATGCTGCAGTTTTGTCGTCAACAAAATCCAACTCTTCATTGTTGAGTTTGTTGTAGTTATCTCGGCTCATCACAGTCCCTGCTTATATAAATGCTGATTATCTTTTTGATCTTATTATTATTAACCGATCATGTCAGTATGCTCGGCGAATAAAAATATGAGACGAAGACCATTCTCTCTCCGAATGAGCGTTTTCAATGCTTCTCTAGCAAAAGAAAAGTGGAGATACCGTCAGAGTATGGCTATTGCGCCTTGAACTTGGTTTTATCCAACTGATGTTTTTTTAGTTTGTCGTACAAGGTTTTGCGTGATACCTGTAATTCTAGTTGAACCTCTTTGAGTCTGCCTCGGTGTCTTTGTAGTGCATCGAATAATAAGCAATATTCAAAGTATTCTGTGCGCTGAGTCATACTCTGAATTTCGATACTTTTTTCACTGTTCCAATCTTCCATTCGGAAGGTATCTGGCTTGAGCGCGCGAAGTTCTGCAAATTGGCGTAGCTGCTTAATATTTTCTGGCCATTCTAAATCGGTCAGATGTTTGACTTCTTCTAAGCTGATGTGTGGCGGTTGAAGCTGGTAACGACTCGCAGCGTGGCGTACAAAGTGCTTATATAAAGGCCCTATATCTTCCTTTCTTTCATCGAGTGTCGGCAAGTGAATTAGAGTAGCCAGGGCTTTGATAGACGGATCAACTTGGGTTGTCGCACCAAAAACACGCTCAAGTTTCGGGTGGTTAAACAAGCATTGCCATTGTTCATATGAGACATGCTCAGCACTATGTAAGTACAAGCTGCAATGGCTTTTTCCTTCAATCAAGCGATGTATGGCTTTATCGAGGGCTTCTAATGAAAGCTCATAGAGATCCTCACCAGAAGCGGCGATTAACTCGCTGTCTGGCGTTGCATGTATGTCGTGGGCAAATTGTGCGGCGAGCCGGCGACCTGTGCCATCTTGACCAACAAAAATGATCGGCTGGTTCGTTGGTGCGCTGATCAAAGCGCGACGAATGCTCACCATGGCTTTACTGTGACCAATCATTTTCGGACCAACATGAGTTTGCATGTCGAGCTCTTTTTTAAGCCAGATGTTTTCCTGCAATAGATTCAACTTATCACCAGCGTTATTGAGCGACTTTATCAGTTGTTCCGTTGAAAAAGGCTTTTCGAGAAAGTCGTACGCGCCGCTTTTCATCGCATCTACCGCGGTTTTCACATCTCCATGTCCGGTAAGTACGATAAATTGAAAGTGATCGTTTTTACTTCGCAACATTCGCATGAACTCCAATCCATCCATCACGGGCATATGGATATCGGTGATGATGATCGCTGGCGTATTTGGGTCGATAACGCGTAAGGCTTCCACGGCGTTTGGTAAGCAGGTGACGTCTATCCCTTCAATAAGCAGTGCTTGAGCGACGGCATCACGAATATGTGGTTCATCATCAACAAAGAAAACGGGATTATTCATGGTTGTTTTCCACTTCTGGGTTGCGTTGGTTTTGGATAGCGATTGGCAGCGTTACGATAAAGGTCATGCCTCCTGCTTGTTGTTCCGTGTTCTGATGTTTATAAGCACTGAGTGAACCGTGATAGCTTTCTAAAATGCGTTTGGAGATGGTCAAACCTAATCCTAAACCCTCTGGCTTAGTCGTAAAAAATGGGTCAAAGACTTTTGCTAGGGCTTCGTCCGACATGCCGGGCCCGTTGTCGGAAACAAGGATGTCACAGCTGTCATCATGACACTGAACGGCAATAGATATTTGCGGATCAATGCAGTAGTTTTCCATCGCTTGTGCAGCGTTGTGGAAGAGATTGATTAGAACTTGCTCTAACTCAACGCTGTGAATTGCTAGCTTCACATTATAATCGATGGCTGGGACTTTTAATGTCACCCCTTGTTTAATGAGTTTGTTGCTCAAAATGCTGGTGGCAGTATGTACTGCGTCGTGCAGTACCGCGATTTCATTGTGTGAATCGTGCGTGGCTTTCCGAGTGAAGACTTTTAAGCGTGCGATCACTTCCGAAATGGTGTCATTGAGTGTTAGCATTTTGCCCAAGTTGTCGGCGACCATTGGGTATTTTTCCATTGCCAACAAACGCTGCGAGTTTTCGGTATAGGTTCTTAGTGCGGAAAGTGGCTGATTTATCTCATGATTAATACTGGCAGAAAGTTCTCCCAACAATGCCAATTTCGCGGCTTGAGTCAGTTCTTGTTGTGTTTGTTTAAGCTCTTGTTGGCTTTGCTCATATTGGCGGATGGTCTGTTGTAGCTTTTGGTTGGCCTCACTCAACACTAAGGTTCGTTGCACCACTTTTTCTTCTAGGCTCACATTAAGGTCGGCTAGGCGTGCCTTGTTCACGAGTGTTTGGAACCACGCCAACGCAATCAGCGCAATGAGCGCATATAGAATCAGAAAGACGACATCAGCCTGTAAAACGGCGGCAAGGACGGTGTTGTGGTTTATCAAGGCCACGACGCGAAATCCTTTATCCAATAAATGTGTCGCGTATGCGAGGTAATTGGGTGAGAGGAGCAATTGATTATCAGCAAACTCGCTGACGCCACTTTGCGCGGTAAGCTCACCAAAATACTCTGGTAAGGTATCGCCATACTGACGCGTTTCGGTAAGCTCGTTTATCGCACTCGGTGACAGCGGGAAAAGTGCACGATAGCGCCAGTTAGGCAAATTGCTCATAAACACGACATTGTGTTTATCCGTGATGAGTACGTCCGTCGTGGTTTGCGAAAGACGCTGTTCTAACTGCTCCAAATTCACTTTTACCGTGATCACGCCAACGACATCATCATTTACCCAAAGCGGAGATGAGAAGAAGTACCCACGTTTATTTGAACGAACGCCTAACCCGACATATTGAGCAGGTTCACCGCGTCGCGCATTTTTAAAATAGGGACGATAGCTAAAGCTGGAACCAACAAACGTATCTTCTTGCTGAAAGTTACTTGAGGCAATGACCAACCCTGTGCGGTCATGAACGTAAATCGTATCGGCCAAACTTTGTTTCAACCAGTCTGCTAACAATAGATTGAGCTCGTGAGAGGGCGCTCCGCGTTCTACTGCTTTGAGTAATCTCGGATCGTGACTTAATAGGTTTGGTATCTGTTCAAACTTTGCCAGCTCGTAGTCGACTTCTTGCGACACTTGCGCTGCTTGTCTCTCTAGCTTTTGTTGCCACTGATCATGTTGGTATTGAGTTGCGTAATGATGAGTAAGCGCAAGCCCTGAAATGCCAACGGCACACAGTAGCAATAGAAAATGGCGTAGGGCTTTAGGGTTGAGTAAGTTCACGATCAGCTCACTGGTTTTTTGTGTCATGGTATCAAATGACACACTGTGATGCTGTGAGCGGCAACGATAACAAGCACAATGATGTCCTTGTATTTCCTCAGTATCGGGAGCACAATCGACAAAAACGAGTGAAGGAGTAGAGATGGAACTTGCTGATATTCGTCGTGAGTACACCAAAGGTGGGCTACGTCGTAAAGATTTGAAAGCTGATCCTATTGATCAATTTAATCTGTGGCTAGAGCAAGCAGTTGAAGCGGGTTTAACGGATCCGACTGCGATGACAGTTGCAACGGTTGATGAAAATGGCATGCCGTTTCAACGCATTGTTCTATTGAAAAACGTCGACAAAAATGGCTTTGTATTTTACACCAACCTAGGCAGTCGCAAGGCCCAGCAGCTTGAGCATAACAGCAATATTAGTTTGCACTTCCCTTGGCATCCGTTAGAGCGCCAGGTTCATATTACTGGTGTGGCGGAGAAGCTCACCGCCGTAGAAAATATGAAATACTTTACTTCTCGTCCAAAAGAGAGCCAATTAGCCGCAATCGCGAGCAAGCAAAGTAGCCGTATTTCTGCTCGAGGCGTATTAGAAGGTAAGTTTTTAGAGCTAAAACAGAAATTTGCTAAGGGTGAAATACCGGTTCCAACCTTCTGGGGTGGCTTTCGCGTAAAACCACAGAGCATCGAGTTTTGGCAGGGTGGTGAACACCGTCTTCATGATCGCTTTCTTTTCTCCCAACATGATGGAAGTTGGGACATTGACCGTCTAGCGCCATAAACTCTCTTGCCTCATGAATAAACAAACACCGCCACTTGGGCGGTGTTTTTGTAGGTGGAAAGTGGCGCGAATTATCGTTCTCCATTCAACACTACCGATAATTGATGCTTAAGCAGCGTTTTGGGTACAACAGAGCCGTAGCCAGCTTCCATTGCTTTATCTATTAGTTCGTTCTTGCTGTTCGCTGCAAACTTATTACGTAAGCGTGCGACGTGACCTTCAACGGTTTTTGTTGATATACCCATGACCTGAGAGATGAATTGTGGCTTCTTGCCGTAGAGCAGGAGGAAAAGCGTTTCTTGCTCGCGACATGTGAGCTTCTCTGGTTTTGGTTGTAAATCAGAGAAACGAAAGATGGATTGCTGATTAGGGTTGGTGCTGATTGCACGACAAACCCAATACCCCACTTCAATCACGGCGGTGTCGGTGAGTTCTCTTCCGTAGAAAATGGTCCCTACGATGTTACCATTGTCATCTCGCCACGGTGTTTTAGTAAAGATATGCGCTCGCCAGCGGCCATCTGGATAAGGATGGATATCAAGAATTTTGAGTGACTCACCAGTTTCGATGACGTGTTTATCTTGGCGTTGAAATTCTTGTGCACATTCAGTGGTTGGGCTTGCCATCTCAAAATCAGTTTTACCGACGCACTCCTCGGGCGACGTGTGTCCCAACAGTTCTGCGTATTCCTGATTTACGTAGCGGAATACCGAATCTTTATCTTTGCATCCCCAACAACCTGGTAGCTGTTTAAGGAGGGATTGTTCTATGGTATCGACTGAAATATTCACAAAAGGACTCACTACATACTGCTTTTACCAATACAGAGACGTTTGTGTTGCGTTGTTAATATTGACATTGCCAAGTAGGCAGTCACGTTGCTAGAACACGTTCGTTGATTGGCGCTCAATCCAATTAAGTTCATGGTGTTCGATATTTTCGTCACACAGCGACAAACAACAACGAAATTGAACGAAGAATTTAATTGGGAAAATGGTCTGTTTCATTACAGATATGTGCGCTCACGGATGTCCGCCTGATGTTCGGCTTACAACTCGTATCGTCCTTGATCATGCTTCCTACAACTCAGTTGTAATTTAGTTGGCGTTCATATCACTCATCGAGAGGGAGAACGGCGCCTAAGTCATATGAGAGGGACAGTGAGACGAAAGCTATAATATCAGCTTATGCCATTGTTTTCATTGTTGAGAAGCGAAAAAAAAGCCAGCCTGAAGACGGGCTGGCAACACAAGATATAATCTTGTCGACGTGTAGAAGAGGTTCTAAATTACCTAGCGAGGGTCTGCTAAGTAAGTTAGAGGTATCAATGAGATACCGAGAGCTTTAGATCGTATGCATCTTAAAGCTCGAGGACTAATGTATTGAATCAGAAGCATATTAGTAAGGGGGGAAATCCCTCTATGTTGATTTCAAGAGGTGGCTTTGATCTGTTTATGAGGCGATTTATCTATTTTGAACCGCAGTGTTCTACCAAATAACGGATTGTTCGGTAACAAGGATCTTTATATCTATTGGTTATGTATACGTAAGGTGCTTCTATCTATCCGTTTTTGTTAATAAAATTGGTTGCTCATTGACCGTAAGTTAACCTCGCATGATCATCGTTCCGGAACTATGATCATGTAAACCAACTTGATCATGCTGTTTTGATCTTGTGCGATTGAGTTGGGGAAAAGTTGCAACCCAACAAGGAAGGTATATGATGCCAAGACGTAAGCTGACCGTGTAAAGACGACTGTTTAAAATGAGTGATTCAGATAACCCCAAAGCCCCGCCATATCAAGAGATTATGCTGCCTAAGCCAGCAGAACTGATCACACTTCCGTCTTATATGGATTGCCATGATCATTCTTACACACAGATCGTGATTGGTTTAAAAGGACAAGCCGAATTTGAAGTGCGTGGACGAGGTAATCTTGTCGGTCCTGGCCAAGGTTGTGTGGTAACCGCATGCTCTGATCATGCTTTCGGTGGCGTCATTAATCAATCGGACATTTTGGTGTTGAATATGCCAAAACCGACAAATGATGATCCTGAAATGCTGCAGAAAATCAATAATCTGGAGAGAGACCATGTCTACTTTCAGTTAGACGGTCAAATTCAGAAGCTGATACAGATGTTGGTTCAGGAAATGCGAAACCATCCGGACGACCTGCTGTTAAGTCGCGCGTGCAACGACACCGTGATTGCATTAATGCAGCGCCATATCTCGGCATTTGAGACTAGCCGAAAAGAGTCACGCTTTGATTTGGAGGCGATTGATCGCTATATCGAGCAGCACCTTAGCCATAAAATCAGTGTGGCTCAGTTAGCGGGACGAGTGTTTCTTGGGGAAAGTCAGTTCCATTGCTTGTTTAAGGAGCAGATGGGGATTACACCTCATCAATATGTTCTCGGAAAGCGTATCGACATGGCTCGTGAATTAATCGAGCAAGGCCACCTTTCTTTAGGGCAAATTGCCGAATTCACTGGTTTCTCAAGCCAGAGTACGTTTACTCATACTTTTACTCGCTTACAGGGAATATCGCCATCCCGCTATAAAAAACAAGTTGGATAACAACGCGTATTTTTAGGTCAAATTAGCAGCAATCAGAACAAAGCCATGCAATATGCATGGTTTTTTTGTGTTTTATTCACGTGACCTATCTCTCGTTTTGTTAAATTCTCTGTCCTTTGGTGTGACTGATATGCCACTTGATCCTACATTTTCTCTTAGAACGAACGCTTCACAAAAATCTTATTGATATTCTTGACATTTTGTTGTGATTGCAATGAAAAAATTAAAATTTACAACACAAAATATTACCTATTTGAATGTGACTATGTGGATGTTTTGTTATAAAAGCGAGTTTTTGGCAAAAATGTCGTAGTTTTTGACAAGTATTCTTATCGGCCTCAAAATACACTGCCAGCCATTGATAATCCTCGAAGCGGTTTTCGAGGAGTGAGATTGAGGAACACACATGTTTACAGCTACGAACGTGTTGACACCGGAATTTATCGGGCAGCCGCTTGATAAGTTGTGGTCACTGATCTCGCCATTGTATATGGTGGACGAGTCTCAATGGCTAGAGCAACTATTGCCACTAGCGACGCCGACAGAGGATGAAAAATCGGCGATCACTACCCAAACGACCCAACTTATCGAAGCCATTCGTGCCGATAAGAAGTCAATCCAGATGATTGATGCTCTATTGTTGGAATACAGCTTAGATACTCAAGAAGGTATCTTGCTGATGTGTCTTGCAGAAGCATTAATGCGCATCCCAGATGCCGCGACAGCAGATTCTTTGATTAAAGATAAGTTGAGCGTCGCAGACTGGAAATCTCACCTGAAAAACTCTGACTCTGTGTTTGTTAACGCATCAACATGGGGCCTCATGCTAACAGGTAAAGTGGTTGGTCTTGGTGAGCAAGGCACCCAGAGCCCAGGTCAGGCTGTAAACCGTCTGGTAAATAAATTCTCTGAGCCTGTGATTCGTAAAGCCATGTATCAGGCAATGAAGATCATGGGTCACCAGTTTGTTCGTGGTCGTACGATCGAAGAAGCGCAAAAGAATGGTCGCCCAATGCGCGACAAAGGTTTCACCTACTCATTCGATATGTTAGGTGAGGCGGCGTTAACCACAGCCGACGCGAACAAGTACTTCAAAGATTACCTAATGGCGATCGAAGCGGTAGGTCGAGAGACTTACGGCAATGACACCAGTCCTGCGCCTTCGATTTCCATCAAGCTTTCTGCATTACACCCGCGCTACGAAGTCGCAAATGAAGAACGTGTAATGACAGAGTTGTATGACTCACTAATGCAGCTATTGAAACGTGCAATTGAAGTCGACGTTGCAATCACAATCGATGCAGAAGAAGCGGATCGCCTTGAGCTTTCTCTGAAGCTATTTGAGAAAGTGTACCGTAGCGATCTTGTGAAAGGTTGGGGCAAGTTTGGTTTGGTTATTCAAGCCTACTCAAAACGTGCTCTACCAGTCTTGGTGTGGCTAAACGCACTCGCAAAAGAGCAGGGTGACCTTATTCCGCTGCGTTTGGTTAAAGGCGCGTACTGGGACAGCGAAATCAAGTGGTCTCAACAAGCGGGTTACGCTAATTACCCGGTATACACTCGCAAAGAAGCGACGGACGTTGCGTACCTAGCTTGTGCTCGTTTCCTACTTAGCGAAGGTGTTCGCGGTAATATCTACCCGCAATTTGCAAGCCACAATGCCCACACGGTGACGGCAATCGCCGTTATGGCTGAGCACAAAGAGTACGAGTTCCAGCGTCTACATGGTATGGGTGATTCACTGTATAACCATGTTATGGAAATGTATGGTCAGCCAGTACGTATTTACGCTCCTGTCGGTAGCCATGCTGATCTTCTTCCGTACTTGGTTCGTCGTCTGCTGGAAAATGGCGCAAACAGCTCGTTTGTACATCGATTGGTTGATGCGCGTTGTCCGATTTACGAGTTGACTCATCACCCTGTTGATGTGTTGACGGGGTTTGACACGCTACACAACGACAAGATCCCATTACCTGCCGACATCTTCCCTGAGCGTAAGAACTCATACGGCGTCAACATTGATATCGACAGTGAGGCAAAGCCATTTGAAGCGCAAGTAGAAAGCTTCATGGACAATCAGTGGGTTGCAGGCCCGATGATCAATGGTGAGCGTTTTGCCGAAAGCATGATCAAGGAAAATGCGGCTGAGATCATCACCGCACCGTACGATCGCCGAATTGAAGTCGGCAAGGTGGCATTTGCAACACTTGATCATGTTTCCGCTGCAATTGATGCGGCGCAAACTGCTTTCTCTGATTGGAAAGGCGTTCCTGTTGAGCAAAAAGCGGCTTGTTTAGAAAAGCTTGCTGACTTAATGGAAGAAAATCTGGCTGAGCTGGTGGCGATTTGTCACAAAGAAGCGGGCAAGACGATTCACGATAGTATTGATGAAGTTCGTGAAGCAGTGGATTTCTGTCGTTATTACGCGAAACAAGCGCAAAACCTACAGCCATTTGAGCTAGAGGGTTTTGACGGTGTGAAACGCATTTCTAGCCGTGAAGGTCTTGGTGTGTTTGTATGTATTAGCCCTTGGAACTTCCCTCTGGCTATTTTCCTTGGTCAGGTAACGGCAGCACTGATTGCAGGTAACACAGTGGTTGCAAAACCTGCTGAGCAAACAAGCTTAATTGCCGCTCGCGCTATTGAATTAATGCTTGATGCGGGTTTCCCTGCTGGTGTGATTCAGTTACTTACTGGTCGCGGCGCTGAGATCGGCCATGCACTGACTTCTCATGATGCCATTGCTGGTGTGGCATTCACTGGTTCAACGGCAACTGCGCAACGCATTAACGTCACGCTTGCGGAGCGCAGCGCGAAACCGGTTCCGTTTATTGCGGAAACAGGTGGTCAAAACGCAATGATCGTGGACAGTACTGCATTGCCAGAGCAGGTGGTGCGTGATGTGATTCGTTCAGCGTTTGCATCTGCCGGTCAGCGTTGTTCTGCCCTTCGTGTTCTATTTGTACAAGAAGATGTAGCAGACCGTATGATCAACCTGATTCAAGGTGCGATGAATGAGCTGCATGTTGGTTTACCTTACCTACACAAAACGGATGTTGGTCCGGTTATCGACAGCAATGCAAAACAAAAACTCCTTGCTCACCTTGAGCAAATGAGCAAAACACAGACTAAAGTCGCTCAGCTACAGCTGGATGAATCGTGCCAGCATGGTGACTTTGTCTCACCAAGTGCGTTTGAAATCTCGGGCATCGATGTGCTGAAAGAAGAACAATTTGGTCCAATCTTGCACATTGTTCGCTTTAAAGCGTCTGAATTACCGAACGTGGTTGCGCAGATCAACAAGACGGGTTTTGGCTTGACGATGGGTATCCATAGCCGTAACGAAACCACGTACCGTTGGATTGAGAAACATGCTCGAGTAGGTAACTGCTACATCAACCGAGACCAAGTTGGTGCTGTGGTTGGTGTACAGCCGTTTGGTGGTCAAGGCTTGTCGGGTACTGGCCCGAAAGCTGGTGGTCCACACTACCTATTCCGCTTTACTCAACATCTTCTTGCTCAAGCAGAAAACGCATAAGGAGTCGCATTATGGTTCATCAGATCACCTATTTTAAAGATGCATTCTCTGCGTGGGAGCAGTGGAATCTGACTGATTTTGATTACAAATGCGAGCATGTTCTGGCATTTAAATCTGCATTAGAAGGGCAGCAGTCTACCGTTGCCAAAGTGGTTTCTTACCACTTGCAACAAGCATCAACTCTTCTTGCAGAAACTCACCAGTTAGTTGGCCCTACAGGGGAAACTAACGAACTGTATGCCGCAGGACGCGGTGTGGCTTTGGTGATTTGTGAAAACAACATCGAGCCTGCTGATAATGCGTTATACAGTGCTTTTGCAATGATCACCTGTGCCTTAATTGCAGGCAACAGCGTGGTCGTTTGCAGTGACAATGCAGAGCTAAACCAACTGGTTAAGCAAGCTGTAGCGTTGGCAAACTTCCCATCTAACTTAGTCCAGGTTGTTGCGTACGATGCGTCTGCCCCGTTGCTTGAGAGCGATGTACGTAGTGTGGGTTATGTTGGGCGTTCACAGGTTGAGCATGCGCTCAATCTTCAACTAGCTAAGCGTGACGGTGCAATCGTCGGCTTAGTTTCTGAAACGGATTTAGAGTCACCGAAATTGGCTCATGATCCTCATCTCTCGTTGCGCTTCATTACCGAGCGCACTCGAACGATAAATATTACCGCGGTGGGTGGTAACGCGACTCTACTCGAGTTGGGGAACGAAACTCACTAACCTGACTTGTGATACCAATCTGGAGTAACTGGACTGAGAGCCGGTCCAGATTGGTTTCTTATACTCTGATGTATTGCTGAGACGGTAAAATATCAGGGCAGGCAAGGAAGGAAATAATTATAACGAGGACTATCTAATGATAGAAAATAGCTTTGCTATCACGTCCACTTTTGTGGCGTATTTACTGATTATGGTTGCTATTGGCGTTTACGCGTATAAGAGGACTTCCAATTCATCTGATTACTTCCTAGGTGGCCGTAGCCTAGGTCCGTGGCCTGCTGCATTATCTGCAGGTGCTTCAGACATGAGTGGTTGGTTGCTGCTAGGCTTGCCTGGCTATGCGTACGCTGCGGGTATCGAGGCCTTCTGGTTAGCCGGCGGTCTACTTCTTGGTACATGGGCAAACTGGCTCATCAGTGCAAAACGCCTACGTACCTACAGTATCCAAACTGACGCGTTAACGTTGCCAGAGTTCCTGTCACGTCGCTTCAACGATAAGTCGAAACTGATCCAGACAATCTCTGCGTTTTTCATTCTTCTATTTTTCCTTTTCTACACCAGCTCAGGTTTGGTCGCAGGGGGCAAACTGTTTGAGACGGTATTCGGTCTAGATTACACCTACGCTGTTATCATCGGTACGGTGTGTGTGGTTTCTTACACACTATTCGGTGGTTTCCTTGCGGTATCTTGGACTGACTTAGTGCAAGGTCTGCTAATGGCGGCTGCGCTAATGATTGTTCCTGTTGCTGTTATGGACGGTGGTCTAGGTCAGCTAACTTCTGATCTGCATGACATCAACCCAGAACTTGCAACGCTATGGAATGACGCCAAAGGCGAACCACTGTCTGCGATTGCTATCATCTCTTTAGCGGCATGGGGTCTTGGTTACTTTGGTCAGCCACACATCCTAGCGCGTTTTAAAGCGTCTCGTTCAAACAAAGATCTAACGACTGCACGTCGTATCGCTGTGATTTGGACTGCACTATCTATGGTTGGTGCAATGCTTGTTGGTCTTGTCGGTCTGGTTTGGGTTACGGGTCATCCGGGCACTCAACTAGAAGATGGCGAGAAGATCTTCATGCTATTGGTTAACGCAGTATTCCACCCTGTCGTTGCGGGTATGTTGTTAGCAGCAATCCTCGCGGCGGTAATGAGTACAGCAGACTCACAGCTTCTTGTTTCATCTTCAGCGCTTGCAGAAGATTTCTACAAGCAAGTATTCAAGCCAGAAGCCTCTTCTGAAGAAATTGTAATGATTGGCCGTATCGGCGTTATCGTGATTTCTCTTGTTGCGCTATTCCTAGCAATGACACCAGATAGTTCAGTACTTGGTCTTGTTTCTTACGCTTGGGCTGGCTTCGGTGCTGCATTTGGTCCTGCGGTTGTACTTAGCCTTTACTGGAGCGGTATGAACCGTAACGGCGCACTAGCAGGTATCCTTGTTGGTGGTATCACTATCGTAGTTTGGAAGCAGCTAACTGGCGGTTGGTTTGATGTGTATGAAATCGTACCGGGCATCATCTTCTCTACGCTTGCTATCATTGTGGTAAGTAAAGCAACGGGCGGTGCTGCGCAAGACGTATTAGACCAACATCAATCGTACGAGAAGAAACTAGTTGAACTAGACTAATTACTTCCTTTACGAACACAAAGCCCGCTTATACAGCGGGCTTTGTTTTATCTGAATTTAATAAACGTTAATGGTGATTGCTTGAGGCCAGATTTTCACGTCGCTTTATTCTTTGTGAGTGTGTTAGTCACGACGAACTTTGGCGTAAATGACGGTGTTACTCAGCTCGCCAGAAGACGCACGCCGAGCATTGCGTAGCTCACCTTCAAACTCATACCCACAGCGCTCAGCAACCGCACGGCTTTTGCGGTTATTCGCATCGGCTAAAATCGCGATTCTTTTCGTGTCCAACGCTTCGAATGCATAGTTTTCAATCGCCGCTACCGCCTCAGAGATATAACCGTAGCCTACCGCGCGATCATCAAGCCAATAGCCAATCTCAAATGCCGGTATCTCTTGATCATGGATCATTAACCCAATGGCACCGAGTAAACGATCGCTTTCCTTGTCGATTAGGTAGTAGCGCAACTCTTCTTCGAAGTTTTCAAAGTTTGCGATGGCTTTCTCTGTCCCTGCAATCATCGCTTCTAAAGTGAGCACGTGAGGTACCCATGGCAGGTAAACTTCAAGCGTTTTTTGGCTACGAACAACGGCCTGATGTGCTTCTTCTGCACGTTCCAAGCAAGCTGGGATGAGCTTTAAACGTTTGGTTTCCATGTCGAATCTCCTAGGCTTTTATACTCCAATCGTCTCGTAATGCAGGATTCAGAGCGTTATCACTAAAAATCATTTAAACAGAAACACTTAGAGACATCTAGCCTTCGCAACAACATTATTCACTTGGTTTGTAAGGGAGAAGCTGAGAGAATTGAGGCGTTATAAACATAAAATGGTTTAATATGAAACTTCTAGTAAGAAACTTAGCTCGTGAGACGACAGAGCAAGACATCCGTACTCTGTTCTCAAACTACGGCAAAGTTGAGCTTTGCACCGTCGTGCTTGATCAAGAGACGGGTTTATCAAAAGGGTTTGGTTTTGTGATCATGCCGGATGAAGCCGAAGCCGTTGCGGCGTTGGAGGCACTAAACCTGTCTTCAGTACATAAGAGCAAGATTCGTGTGAAAGTCGCACAAGACTAGTATTTTTGCCTTTCAAGGTGAAAGATAAAACCAGCTGAGAGGCTGGTTTTTTAGTGCCTTAATTTTGAGAGGTTGCTACGGTTACTTGAGGCGAAAATATTTGCTGGTATACGCAGACTTCTCGTTCTTTTCCCTGCATTTTGATGATGTGATTGTCGATATACGTCATGCCCAACTTTTGAATGACTGATTGGGATTGTCTGTTTTCGACCAAGTGCATCGCTTTTAGGCCCGATAACTCAAAATGTGGTCTGGCAAACTGAATTAAAGCCATTGACGCTTCTTGAGCAAACCCATTCCCCCAATAATCGACGCCAAGCCAATACCCTAATGTGCCGACTCCCTCCGAGATGTTTAGCAGACTAACAGCACCAATTAACGCTTCGTCTTGACGCAGGGTAATAGCATATATGACCCCGCTACGCTTTTGATATACGCCAACATGGCTCTTAATCCAAACTTGTGCCATCGGCTCTTCATAGGGATGAGGAATATTTGCCGTCATATCTGCAATGCTCTTGTCTCCTGCGAGTCGTGCGACTGTTGCGCTGTCTGTCGGATGAAATGGGCGAAGAATAAGCCTTTGTGTCGTGAGCGTTGGTTGAAGCGTCATCGTGCGTCCTTGAGATGAGTCAGTATCGTGGAAATTGCAGATTCACACTGTAAATCAGGCATGTTTAAACAACCAAGTAATGCCTGAATCGAAAATGTGAGTGAAAGCCATATTTAAAACGCCATAAAAATGATCATTGCAGATTGAAATAGCGAGTAGCAACAATTGCTTATGTGTTATGTGTCGTATTATTACACACATAAGCGCGTTCGTTCATAATAATGGTACAAAAGTTGAGGTCTGACCAATGTCTCAATTTTTTGATACTTTCGTCCAATTTTTTGAAGATAGGACACAAAAAATTAAAGGGGCTTTTTTATTGTGGAATTATTTTGAACAAAATATGTCAATTGTCAGTAGTACTGAAAAACAGGGAGAAGAGAAATGCCGGATATATATTGCGCAGCTTGTAGAAAATCAACGCAACATAAAGTGATCATGAAGCGTTGCGAGCCACAGCCCGTTGATTCGTTGACAGGTAAAGTGGTGAGTTTTACACAGCTGATGGCGAAATTTGTATCAGGTGAACACTACTACGAGATGGAACCACAATACTACTGCCGATGCTGTAATCATCGTGCAATTGGAGAAGTGATTCCTCATCCTACCAGGCATACGTCGGCAGCTCTCTAATTCAGAGCGATAGCTATGATTAATAGCTAAACAGGGCGGCTTGCTTGCCCCGCACGCCAGATCTATAAAGGCGTATCACACGCTTTCAAATTTGCGACTCTACGGGAGCCGCTAGATTACTTTTGTTCTTCATACTCGGTTATGGAGAGAGCGGCAGTAATCGCAGCCCTTTCCTTCCTTAGTTATTTTCTAATTATTCTCTGCTGAATTTCACATGCTGTGCATTTGATGGTTTGCAATTGTTTAAGCAACGATTAATGTGATGCTTCCTGAGTGGTTACAAGGATGTGGTTAATGAGTTACCAATTGGACCGGATTGATTTACACATTTTGAGAGTGCTTCATTCAAGAGGCAGAATTCCAGTTGTTGAACTCGCAAAGCAGATCAACTTAACGACCTCGCCGTGTTCTGACCGCGTGAAGCGACTAGAAAAAGAGGGGTATATCAATGGCTACCATGCTGAGCTGAATGCGGAAAAATTAGGGTTGGATGTGCAAGTATTCATCCATATTCGCTTAGACCAAACCAGTTTTTCCATTTTTGAAAAGTTTGCGAAAGCCGTCGAATTGATGCCGGAAATTGAAGAGTGTTATTCGCTCTCTGGGGACTTCGATACCATGATAAAGGTTCGTGTTAAGAGCATGAAAGCGTATCAGGAGTTTATGTCGAGTAAGTTAGGCACGCTTCCAGGCGTAATCCAGACTCGCAGTGAAGTGGTAATTGAAGAACATAAAACAGGATTTGGCGTGAACCCGGAGCTCCTTGGTTAGGCGAGGCTGATGTCTATGACTACAGCGCTTATGCGTTGAGCATATTATTTAACGTGACTTGGCGGATTACTTTTTCAAGATCAAAAAGGAGCCGAAGCTCCTTTTTGATAAATCGGTGAGCGACTATGCGCCGATAAAGGTGCTGATAACACCAATCAAACCACCAAATACGCCACCCCAAACGACTAGCCAGCCAAGGTGTTCTTTAATCATTTTTTGCACCATTTCTTTGACCAGTGCGGGTGTTAACTCGCTCAAGCGCTGATCAATGATGCCTTCAATGTTTTGCTTTATCTCATCCATCATAGCAGGAGATTCGAACTGCTCTTTCAGTGCTTCTTTGATGTTATCGCTCTTGCTCAACTCAATAATGGATTCTTGCATCTTTTCGACGAAAGGCTGCCGCATAGGTTGTAATGCCTCCGCGCCGCCAAACATCGCTAGCATGCCGCCAAATTGAGAGCCTTCGATCACTTCTACCAAAGAGTCAAACGCTGGGTTTAAATCCACTTTCTCAATCACAGGTTGAAGATCGATGTTTACACCGCCCGCCATTTCTTTGTTCAAGAATCGATCGATGTTCGCTTCGGTAAAGAACTGCTCCATCATCAAGTTTTTGATAGCCAGTTTAAACTCTTCAAATCGCGCGGGGATCACGCCAGAACCGTATAATCCAGGCACTTTTTCAAACAGCATGTGGATGGCAAGCCAGTTAGTGATGGCGCCTGAGAACGCAAACAGCCCCGCATACCAAAGGTAGTCGTTTTGTAATTGATGACCTCCAGCCATCAAAGCGATAGCGAGGACATTCGTTAGCAAACTTTTGTTCATAGTGACCAGTTATATGTGAATATCGGAATAAATAAGTGGGCCTGATTCTATACCTAAGTCACATTGAGATGCTAGGTTTTGCCGTGATGAGTGACCGTGTTGCGAAGGGATAAAAATGGATGTGCAGAAAAACAAAACCCGACAATTACTGTCGGGCCACTGCTTTTTCTTAGAAAAACTAAGATTCTATTTTTAATTTTAGATGCGGTAGATCTTACAACAAAGTTGGCATTTCCATCTTTCTGAGTAGCCGAATAGCTTGTCAGCCCAACTTGGTTTGAGTTGTACGATCTGCATTGAACCACATTTACACATAAGCTAATTACCTTATTGTTAATCTAATAACTAAGCCATCTATTGAGTATAGCTGTTTCTCAAAAAGTGAAATGACAAATGAAGACGGCTCAAAACTCTGTATTGTGTTCATTGCAATGGATACGCAACGAGGCGGTATATTAGCAGAAAAAATGTGAGCTTTATCATGGAGGGTGTTTCATATATGAGAAACTATAATGGCTATATGAGTATAGGCTTATTAATAAAAATGAAAAACGGCGCTTCATGCGCCGTTTTTATTGGGTTTCTCGCTAATTAAGAAACGTGTTGATTTTCTAACTCTTCAGCGATAAATCCGCCAGTTTGATGCGCCCAAAGCTGGGCATAAATACCGTTGTTCGCGATGAGCTCTTGGTGAGAACCTTGCTCAACAATACTGCCTTTATCTAGCACGATGAGGCGATCCATTTGTGCTATGGTCGACAATCGGTGCGCAATCGCAATAACGGTTTTTCCTTGCATTAACTCATTCAAGCTTTCCTGAATCGCTGCTTCGACTTCTGAATCCAGAGCCGATGTTGCTTCATCCAGTACCAACAATGGTGCATCTTTGAGTAGCACACGAGATATTGCGATACGCTGACGTTGGCCGCCAGACAGTTTCACACCACGTTCACCAACTTGCGCATCGTATCCGACATTACCAAATGGGTCGGTCAGAGTTTCAATAAACTCATGGGCATGCGCTTGCTTAGTGGCTTTCAGCAAATCTTCTTCAGTCGCATCTGGGTTGCCATACAAAATATTGTCTCGAATCGAACGGTGTAGCAGAGAAGTATCTTGGGTCACCATACCGATCTTTGAACGCAAAGAGTCTTGTGTGACTTCTGAGATGTTCTGTCCATCGATCTTAATGCTGCCGTCTTCGACATCGTGGAAACGAAGTAACAAGTTCACCAAAGTCGATTTTCCGGCGCCGGAGCGCCCAACCAAGCCGACTTTCTCTCCTGGTTTGATGTTGAGATCGAGATGGCTAATCACGCCTTTGTTCTCACCGTAATGGAAGCTGACGTTATCAAAGTGAATGCCACCTTCAGTGACTACTAAGTCTTTTGCGCCTAGTTTATCTTTAATATCAATAGGCTTAGAGAGCGTTTTCATTCCATCGACTACGGTTCCCATATTTTCAAAGAGGGCGCCAACTTCCCACATGATCCACATCGACATACCATTTACGCGTAATGCAAGGCTAACAGCAATCGCAATCGCGCCAACGCTGATGGCACTATCCAACCACAGGTAAATCGATAAAGCAGCAACGGAAAACACCAAAATATAGTTTGAGATCTCTACAGCAACGTCGAAGCCAGTCACTAGGCGCATTTGACGATAGACCGTATTCAAAAATCCCTTCATGCCTTGCTCAGCATATTGGGTTTCGCGCTGGCTATGAGAAAACAGTTTGACCGTTTGAATATTGGTATAGCTGTCGACGATGCGTCCTGTCATTGTCGAACGTGCATCGGCCTGCGCTGAAGCGACGTCTTTAAGCTTAGGAACGAAATAGATTTGGATAGCGATGTAAGCGAGCAGCCAGACGATCATTGGGATCATCAAGCGCCAGTCTGCCGTTGCTAACATAATGATCATGCTGGTGAAGTAAACCGTAACATAAACAAACACATCCATAGCTTTCATGACGGTTTCGCGCACAGCTAGTGACGTTTGCATGACTTTAGTTGCAACTCGGCCTGCAAAATCATCTTGATAGAAGTTTAAGCTTTGATTGAGCAAATACCGGTGTGCAAGCCAGCGGATAGACATTGGATAGTTGCCCAATAATGTTTGGTGAACGAGCAACGAATACACGATCACCAAAATGGGCATGACAACCAACAATAAGGTTCCGTAAAAAATCAAATCTGCTTTATTGTCTTGCAAGAACGTTTCTGGATTGCTGGTGGACAACCAATCAACCAATTGTCCCATCGCGCCAAACAACATAACTTCAACGACAGCAACAATCGTGGCCATCAAAGACATGATGATCAAAGGCTTTTCGTAGCCGCGGGTGTAATAACGTAAAAAAGCGAGCATCCCTGAAGGAGGCTGATCTGGTGTGGATTTGGGGAACGGCTCTGTAAAGCCTTCAAATCGTTTAAACATAACTCATCCTAAAGTTAAAACAGTGCCATTTGGGGTGGCTAAATCCATCGACTCACGCAGCTTTGGACGAAGTCGCGTGTATAAGGGTTTTTGGCTGCTCCTCGAGAAAGCAGACGGATTGACGAGAGGGGCGAAAAAATAGTCTAACCGATTGTGTTTTAAATGTAACTAGTTGGTTATGGGTGTGGTTGTCTATGGTTCTGATTCTTATGATGAATTCTTCGCATGTTCATCGCGATGCCATAAAACCTTAAACCTGCATAGTGACAATAAAATTTCGGGAGAAATAAGCTAAGTGCAGTGAAAATTACTTCTAGGTAATTAAATTAATTGTGAAAACAGCAAAACTGAAGTTAACAATAAATTTACAATCTCCTCATTCTAGTGATAAGGAATGTATTGGATGCTATTACACGAATCAGTGACCCAATTTGCTAATGGGAAAGAAGAAAGTACGCAAAGTGCTCAGCGCCAAACCGCAAACTGCGTAGTGATGGTGCCACCGAAAGAGTTTCGTTTTAATGAAGAAACCGCACAAGATAATGAGTTCCAACATAAAGTGTCACTCAGCCAAGAAGAAGTCTCGCGTAGAGTGATGGCCGAGTTCGCGAGTATGGTAGCTACGCTGCGTCAAGAGGGCGTTCAAGTTGTTGAGTTTGATTATTCAGCTTCAGATGTTGCGACGCCAGATGCGGTATTTCCAAACAACTGGTTTAGCACTACGCCAGATGGCACGTTGTACACCTTTCCAATGGCCTGTGAAAACCGTCAAAAAGAAGTGCGTCCCGATGCGCTTGTGGCGGCACTAGCGCAAGCTGGGCGAGAAGTTCATCGACGTAGCAGCCTAACTGAATATCTTGATGAGCAAGCGTATTTAGAAAGCACGGGTGTGATGGTCTTTGACCACTTAAATAAAACGGTCTATGCCGCACTCTCACAACGTTGTGATCGTCTGGTTTTAGAAGATTACGCCGATCGTATTGGCTATGAACGAGTGATCTCTTTCCAAACTCGTTTGCCGTCTGGTGCGCCTATTTACCATACCAACGTGATGATGGCTGTGGGTGAGCAGTTCTGCGTGATTTGTGACGAAGTGATCCCAGAATTTGAGCGTCGTTTTGTTCTGAAATCACTCGCCAAAGATAAGCAAGTGATCTCTATTTCGATTGAGCAAATGAACCAGTTCTGCGGCAACATTCTTCAGTTGGAAACCATCAATGGAGACAAAGTCATTGCGATGTCGCAATCGGCATACGATGCTTTCTCTCCTGCACAAAGAAATCAACTTGCGACGCACGGTAAATTGCTGCCATTCGATGTTTCTACCATAGAATCTATTGGTGGTGGCTCGGTTCGCTGTATGTTGGGTGAGGTATTTTTGCCTAGTCGACAAGCGGTGTTATAAACAATATTGCGCAGTTTTGCTTGCAAATGCAGGTGACGTTCATTCTCTCCCAAATAATAAAACCGTTAGCCTCGAGGCAGTACGAGGCTGACGGTTTCACTTTCTAGCTTCTTCCTAGGATATTCCGAGCTTAACCCATACTCTCGCGCAAAGACTTGATGTCTTTGGATGGTGGCGCACCAAATAAACGGCTGTATTCACGGCTAAATTGAGAAGGGCTTTCGTAACCCACTTTAAACGTAGTCGCCATGGCATCGAGGTTTTCTGTCAGCATTAAACGCCGAGCTTCGCTGAGTCTTAATTTCTTTTGAAATTGCAGTGGCGTCATAGATGTCATAGAACGAAAGTGGGTATAAAACGCCGATTTACTCATGCCACTGTAGGCGGCTAACTCACTGACACTTAACGGCTTTACGAAATTATTCTTCAACCAATCAATGGCCTTCGCGATTTGATGGCTGTGACTTCCTGCAGTTACGATTTGATTAAGACGAGCGCCCTGTTCGGTGATTAACAGTCGATAAAAAATCTCTCGTTTAATGATCGGCGCTAAAATTTTGATGCTTTGTCCTTCATCCAGCAGCTCTATTAAACGCAGAAAGGCGTCAAGTAATGGCTCCGACAACTCTCCAACCGCTATGCCTTTTTGTGCTTCTTTGCTTTGATTAAACGTCAGTTCACTATCGACAATAAGTTGAGATATTTCAGTCAGATCCAGCTCCATAATCACCCCTAAATAAGGTTTATCTTCACTGGCTTCAATGATATTGGCGATAATCGGCAAGTCGACAGAGGAGATCAAAAAGTGGTTAGCATCGTAAACAAAGCTATCTTCACCCAACAACACGCGCTTTCTCCCTTGAGCAATTAAGCAAATACTTGGGTTGTGGGTGTAGCTTGTTGGTGGTGTTGGGGTTGCCCAACGACTGAACCTTAATCCTGGAATTTCTGTGTCATATTGGTTCGCGCCATTTGCCCATTTCTCAATGTGCTTGGCAAGCTTTTCTATTGCACAGGCCAGGGTTGACGAAGTGTTTGACGGTACCTCTTGCATAGGTCAGTGCTCTCCTCTAGTTGGCCTCAGGTTCGGTGTTAACGGCATGCGATTTCTGCCTTTGTAGTTAACGCCTCTTCGGAGTCAATTAAGCGACTTGATTAAGCATAGTTATAACAGTTCATTTCTTTAAGTAAAGAATATTGGGCAAGTGTCTATTTCGAGGTTAAGCGATCGGAGATTGATCTTTCTGCTTGATTGTTGAGCGGGCTAATTGTCTTCCATGAGTTTATTCTTTAAAAATCAAATTATTATGTATTACTGAGTTTTTATTTCGTTTTTTCTAACCGGTCTTAAGTATGGTTGTCTTTTGTATTGGTTTGGAATATTGGGCAAGTATTAGCAAAGAATAGGCTAACGGTCATCTATCAAAGCGCAATACAGTGAACCTATGGTTTGGTGAGTGAATGAACATGCCTTACGTTTGTAGGGTGATGAAAGCACTCAAGAACACTATTTGGAGTCATGATGAATAACAAAAGCAATACTCAAATCCCTGACGTACTGCAAGCCGGTGTATTTCAAGGTCGAGGCATTTTCGAGTTTGGTGAAAAGAATGAAGCGTATGCGGATTACTTTACCGGTACGAGTTATCTGGCGTTGCTCAATCAGCCTGGTCTTATTGTGGCGAACGTAACGTTTGAACCAGGGTGTCGCAATTTTTGGCATATTCATCATGAAGGTGGGCAGATTCTGTTAGCGACAGGAGGGCGAGGTTGGTATCAAGAATTTGGCCAACCAGCACAAGAGTTGAATGTTGGCGATGTCGTGCATATCGCGCCAGGTACTAAGCATTGGCATGGCGCAGCTAAAGACAGTTGGTTCTCACATGTAGCAATAGAAATACCGGCTGAAGGCGCAAGTAATGAATGGTGCGAACCAGTCTCTGATCAAGAGTACATGCAACTAAAGTAGCCCGAGCAAGTTTTCAGTGAGAAAAGGGAATCTCGATGAGACAAGCATACCGTTTCAATCAGTGGGTGAGATGCGTTTTGGTGAGTAGTGCCTGGATGTTCCCCTGCATTGTAAACGCAGAAGTTAATAGCGCTGGATTGGAGGAAAATATAGTGAAAATTCGTTTTATTTTCGATGATTGCAGTGTTTTAGGCACATTGAAGAGCAGTGCGAGTACAGACGATTTTGTTCGTCAATTGCCTCTAACATTAGATCTACAAGACTACGCAAATACAGAGAAAATTGCTTACTTACCGAATAAGTTAACTCGCGAAGGCGCACCTTCTGGAACTCAATCAAAAGCGGGTGACATCTCTTATTACGCCCCTTGGGGAAATTTAGTTATCTTTTATAAAGACTTTGGTTACGCGTCTGGGTTAATTAAATTAGGTCAAATCGATGATGGGATTCATTGCTTTATTTCGAAAGAAACAAACCGTGTCACGATCGAAAAAGTAAATTAATGACCCAGTTAACAATGTGAATTATTAATGTAGAAATCAGAACGCTAATAAATATATTTCTAGAGCTTCTATGGATTAGAACACCGTTACATAATGGAATTTTGATATGAAAGCATTAAACAAATCTGTTAAATCAATATTAATATTGGTGCTCACTATGACAACGCTATGCACAACGAATATCGCTTCAGCATCAGAAATATTCAGTGATAAAGAGCGAGCTATTATTCCTATTTCTGCTTTTACTGCGAGTGGTGAAATAGAAAAACTAACACAAAGCCTTAATGATGGGTTAGACGCAGGCCTAACGGTCAACGAGATAAAAGAACTGCTGGCTCAGTTGTATGCGTATGCTGGATTTCCGCGCAGTTTGAATGGACTAGCAACATTTATGACGGTGTTGGAGGAACGCAAAAGCCGAGGTATTACCGATATCTTAGGGCGAGAATCAAGAGCGTTACCTAACGATAAAACCAGCTTAGAATTTGGCGCTGAAAACCAAACACAACTTGTTGGTGCAGAAGTAAAAGGCGCGCTATTCGATTTTTCTCCGCAAATTGATGAATACCTAAAAGCACATTTGTTTGGTGATATTTTTGAACGCGATGTGCTCACTTGGAAAGAGCGTGAAATTGCTACGATTGCAGCATTAGCAAATATGAACGGTGTTAATAGCCAATTAGCAGCTCACTATAATATCAGTATGAATAACAATGTTTCTATTCAAGAGTTAGAGGAATTTATTGTTGTATTAAGTGAGTGCTGTGGTGAAAGTGTGTCTAACAATGCTCAATCGGTCCTAAAAACAGTTTTGGAAAAATAAATATTATTTGGCCAATCATATCAATTAGAAAGGAATTCGTTTATGAAAAATAAATCATCATTGTTTATTTGGTCTGTGCTGTTGTCGACGGGATTTATGCTTCCAATCGCTCAAGCAGCCGATGGTAACTCATCTTCGCAGCAAGTTTATCGCTCTGCTGATCAGAAATCGTTTCAAGGACCTGAAAACCTATTTACCGGGAAAGTTAACGTCGAGATGTTGTTTCCTGAAAACGAAGTTGCAAACTACAGCGCCGCCTATGTCACTTTTGATGCAGGAGCTCGAACCGCTTGGCATACTCACCCTGCAGGACAACACATGATCGTCACTTCCGGTACCGCACTTACAGGAACGCGTGATGGGCATGTAATTCGATTTGCTGCTGGTGATAGTGTTTGGTGTCCGCCTGGTATCGACCATTGGCACGGTGCAACACCAAATGCGCCAATGACTCACCTAGTTGTTACGGCGTCAAAAGACGGTGAAAACGTTATCTGGAAAGAGCAAGTCACCGATGGTCAGTATGCAGCAGGACAGCAATAACTAAGGCCACGTTTTTATAGTGAGCGCAGAGCTTTTACTCTGCGTTTTTTATTGTCTTGTTGGGCCAACCAAGCGCATTTCCCAATCCTCGACTTCGCCAGTTTCTAGGCGGCGCTCGACCAACTTGCCCCAAGACTCGACTAACGGCAGCTCAGACAGTTGAGTGAGTTCTTTTCTATCTAAACAGCCAGTGAAAACCGCCCCCATGATGCGAGCCAGTGGCCATTCTGGATAAGGTCTTTCACACAGAATAATCTTGTCACCTGCACCGATATCGCCTTCCTCCAACACTCGGAAATACCAGCCTGTTCGAAGCGTATCTTGCAGTCTCCTAGCCATGTCGTGTTGGTCAAATCGTACGTTAAGCTTCCAACAAGGCATGCGACCTTGCGACACTTCCAGTAGTGTTGAGCCGATACGGATTTTATCTTTCAAGCAAATCGTGGATTCGGTTACGCCTTCGGAGCTGATGTTTTCGCCAAAGCCGCCAGCGGATTGGAAAATTGTTCTTTTTCCTAATTGTTGTTGCCAGATTGAGTAGTGCTCGCTTGGGTAAATATGAAGCGCTTTTTGAATGCCACCATGAAAGCGTGGATCGCCTTGCTCATCACTGGTAAAACCAAGCTCTGTTGCGTGCTGGCGATCGGGCAACACTTGTTTGTTGATTGCGCTTTGCGCTCCATGAGCATAAGGGACAGTTTTCCCTGCTAGCACAGCTTTTACGACGCCGATTTTCTTCATGTAACCTCCTTATTGTTTGAATGAGAGATAAAGTGTTTATCTTCATTCGCGATGCGGAGCATGATAGCCTAGTGAACTTGTGTCGGAATAGGGATGAAAAGACAATCAACAATGCTAACTCGCCAAATTGATTCGAAGTCAGGCGTCATGACCTCCAATGAGATGATGGCCGCGAATCCCCATTCTCCTGTTTTGGTGAAAACCATCGACATGCCAAAAGGTTACATTGATGCGCTGCATCAACACACTTGGCATCAAATCATCTTTCCTATCAAAGGGTTATTGCAAACGCAAACGGAGCATTATCAGCATTTGGTTCCGCACACTTCTGCGTTATTTGTTCCTGCGGGTGTTCAACACGAGTCGGTTGCTGTGAGCAACACGATATTTGTTGGTATTTACCTCAACCCTGAGTTTGGTGCGACGTACGATCCACAAGTGAGAACCATTGCTTTAACGCCGTTTTTAAATGAGCTTTTACAAGAGATCCGCAGACAGTGTGAAAATGAGGCAAGCCATGAAGAAGTGCTGCATTTGCTGGCGGTGTTGCATGATCAAATTTTGAAAAGCAACGTGCAGACATTTCAGTTATTACTGCCACAAGATCGCCGACTCAAACTGATTTTCGAGCAACTGACTGACGAGCCCGCGTTGAGCTGTTCGCTAAAAGAGTGGGGGGAGAAAATTGGGGCGTCTGAGCGCACTTTATCACGGTTGTTCGCCAAGGAATTCAACACTTCATTTCTGCTTTGGCGGCAACAAATTCGGCTGATTTACTCGCTTTCTTTGTTAGATGAAACGTTACCAATCCAAGCCATTGCAGACCGAGTGGGTTATCAAAACGATTCATCCTACATCAAAGCATTTAAAGCCTATTTTGATATGACGCCACAACAGTTTAGAGTGAACGGCGCATCGCGCAGGTAGAAATACAGAGCTTCGACTTAACTCAATGCGTTTGAGTAGAAGTCGCGAAACTTCCTTTTTGAATTTCAATTACATGGTATGAATAACAATGGCACCAACGATAAATACTCGAGTGAACCAATTCTGCTTTGGTCAGCCAAAAACATCGCTGTCGTTGGAAAAAGTGCCCCTCAAACCGCTTGCTCAGGGCAAGGTTCGGGTGCGACTGGAAGCCACCAATATTAACCCAAGTGACTTGCTTTCCATTTATGGTGTTGGGCAATACCGCCGCGTTCACGTACCCCCTCGCGTGCCAGGATTTGAAGCGGTTGGGCGTGTGGTGGAAGTCAGTGCTGTCGGTCACACTGGCTTTCAAGTTGGGCAAAAAGTGTTGGTGGCGATGAGTGGTACTTGGCAATACTACATAGATGCTTCGCCTGAGAATCTTTTTCCGCTACCTGAACGTTTGGATAACGGCTATGCCTGCCAGTTGTATATCAACGCGCTAACCGCGTGGGTTATCACCACGAAAGTGGCTAAGTTGAACAAAGACGATGTGGTGATCATCAATGCGGCAGGGTCAGCGATCGGTAAGATATTTGCCCAGTTCGCCCATTCACTGGGTTTTACACTGATTGCTGTCACTTCAAAGCCAGACGAGTATCCGTACGATACGATTCCAGTGTTGGACGCGAAGCAAGACTTACACGCGCAACTGCAAACGCGCAAACTGCCACAACCAACGGCCGCTTTGGATGCGATCGGTGGTGAGGCTGGCACGTATCTCATTCGTACCTTGAAAGAAAATGGCCAATACATCAACTACGGAACGTTGTCGTTAGCGCCTTATACGCCTGCGTTTTTTGAATCGATGAAGACCAACAACATCGACTTTAACCCCTTCTTTTTGCGGTATTGGGAAGAATCGGTAGGTAAAAGCGTGAGAAAGGCGGTATTCGCTGAAATGTTAGACCACTTTATTGCCAACGATATAAAGTTAAATGTAGCGTCTGAGCTGCCGCTAGAGGATTTTCAAACTGCGATTGAAATGGTTGAGCAACGCTCATCGGCGGTGTCAGGAAAAATCATTTTGACGCTATGAATTACAGTGAGTCTGTTGAGAAAAGGGAGGATAAAATCCTCCCTTTTTGATGGGTTATTTGTAATGATGGGACTATTTTAGATGGAAAATTTGTTCTGTTTCGAGCGATGTCATCGTACGTACTTGACGCCAAATGTAATAAAAAATACCGAACATCATTAACATACTTGGAATTGCAATCATCGGGTAGCTGTAAAGCGTCATCTTACCCAACTCTTCATTAAAGGCAGCCGTGCCCGAAGGACTGGTCACGATCCAAGTCGCAAGGAAGTAGTTCATCGCGGATGAAAACGCAAAAGTACTCGCAAACAGATAGTTTGATGACATTAGACAACGTTCAAATGCCTCTGATTGACCGTTCTCTTTCAAGCGTTCGTTAATCAGCGATAAATTCAATACCGTGTCATTCAGTACTAACTTCTGCATCAGTGGGTAGCGGGTAAACGTTGAGCCCAAAACCGCTAAACCGATCAGGCCAGGGATCAGGGCTTCTTTCAAGGCTAACCAACGTGTATCGAGCTCTAACAAGCCAATGCCGCCAGTTAATAAAACACTGATAAAGCCAAGTGCAGAAATAAAGTTAAATTTCTTGTTCCGGACAAGGTCCATACCGCCGTAAATGATAGGAAATAGCAAAGCGACAACCAGCGCCATTGCTGTTCCTAGGTGTTCATCGCCGCTAAACTTCATCAAGATAAAGGAAGGGATGAATACGTTAAAAAGAATCTCGAATAGGGGATTCGGCTTTTTCGCCGTCGTGTTACTCATAATGTTTTACTGACTCTACTCTATGTCGGCTGTTATTGTACTTTGACGAGAAGTGTTCATCTAGTCGCGCTTGATGTAAAGCGTTAAAGCGCCGAGTTGTGTAACGACTTATGAAATAGACCGGAGCATAGCCAGTTAGTTGACATGATTGACTACTTTTTTTGTGTCTTAATCGCTCTCCCTCTGCGCAATGATCTGATTGCGTGCTCTGAATAATCGAGTCGCCACGGTGTTGTGATTAAGCTCTAATACTTGAGCAATTTCATTATGATTAAACCCGACTACGAGTTTTAAGACCAATGGCTCTCGGTATTTGGGTTCGAGAATCATCATTTGTTTTTGAAGCCAATCTTGTGCCATGTCGTGGTCACTGCCAGGGTAGGTTTTTGCCTGTATTACACACTCATCAATATCGACAAAATCGTACTGCTTTTTATCAAAGCGCCGAGCATTCTCACGACGCAAAATGGTGATGAGCCAAGGCTTCGCGGCATTGGGATCATTTAAGTTATCAAAGAATCGCCACGCTTTCAGGAAGGTGTCTTGCGCCAAATCTTGAGCAAGGTGATGATCTTTGCATAGCCAATATGCGAGACGATAGATATCTTGGTATCGCTCCTTCGTCAGTGCTTCGTATCGTTTGTGTTTTTCCATAGGATTAAGATCAGAAGTGTAGAGCTGAGTAGTAAGGTAACCTCTGAAGCTCAAAGGTTACCTGCGGTTTAGTTCTTGCCCGCTTAAAAGGGCTGGGTAGAAAAACGTGAGTATTGAAGGGCGTCTGCGACTTCTTGAGCTTTAGATTCTGAAGTCATGAGATGCAGCAATTTAAGGGCGGCTTGATAGCTAACTAGGCTGCCGTTTGAGGTGATGACACCCTCATCAACAACAAAATTCTGGTCGACCTGTACATCAACTGCTGGATAGTCTTTTTGTAATCCGTTTTCACCTCCTGCCCACGTCGTCGCTTTCTTACCGTTTAACAGGCCAGCCTCGGCCAATAGATACGCACCAGAGCAATTACTTGCCATCCAATCTGCCGCCTTTGATGTGGTTTGAATAAAGTGAATGAGATCCTTGTTTTCGATTAGCGCATCCATGTCGTAGCTGGATGTTAAAACCAGCACGTCGAGTTCCGGTTGATCGCCAATCCAAGCATCCACACCAATTTTTAATCCCTCTTCAGTGGTGATGGTTTTCTGCTCAGAGACGGAAATAGTGAGCACTTCATAATCACTAAACCAAGTCAGCCGACTTGCGACGCCAAAGACCTCTAAAGGCGCAGTAACATCAGAGGTCAATACGCCGTCATAAACCAGAATGCCAATGCGTTTATCCGCCGCATGTGCCGTTTGAAGCATCCCAAAGAATAGGACTAAGGTCGCTATCAATAGTTGTAGTGCATTCTTTAATCCATTTTTACCCATTGTTTTTTCCTCGCTAACAGAGCATCAAGTTATTGAGATTCATTATATTTGGGCTGATTGGTGATTGAAGAGCCACTTTGTCTTTACTAAAGTGAATAAAGTTCACGAATGGAGTGCACGAGTTTTATGGATAAGATACGGTCCCTACGATTTTTTATTGCCACTTTAGAAGGTGGCAGTTTTGCTGCGGCCGCCAAAGCGTATGGCACAGACCCTTCTACGGTGAGTAAGGCCATCCATCGTCTTGAAAGCGACTTGGGAATACAGCTTTTCCAACGTTCTACGCGACAGATCCGTCTGACAGAAGCCGGTCGTCGATACGCAAATACCGCTAGGTTTGTACTGGACGAACTGACAGCGTGTGAGGATTCATTGAAAAGCCACAATGATGTGCTTTCAGGACTGCTTAAGATTAATGTGCCGGTCTCTTACGGTCGCCTTTACATTCGCCCTTTATTAAAAGAGTTTTGTCGCCGCTACCCCAGTATCACTATCGATATTCATTACGATGACGCCTACGTTGATATTATTGAGCAAGGGATTGATGTGTCGATTCGTTCTGGTGTTGTTCAGGACAGTCAGTTGATTGTGCGCCAGCTGAGTCCTATCGATTTTATTATCTGTGGCAGTCAGGATTACTTAGCGCGGCATGGTATTCCGAGTGGCCCGGATGTATTCAATGACCATTCTTGGGTTCGTTTTCGTTTTAAACAAACGGGGAAACTGTTGCCGATTCGGATGCCAGAACCAGACGGTGCAAGTGAGTATAACCCCGAGAGAAATTTTATTGTAAACGACGGCGAATCCATGGCAGAGCTTTGCGCAGAAGGCTTAGGGTTAACTCAGATTCCTCACTTTATCGCGAGAGATTGGCTCAAAGCGGGGCGTTTAGTGCCGATATTTCCGAGTATGCGCCAAGCTGGAAATGGCGTGTATCTGCTCTATGCCAACCGGGAATATGTGCCTGCTCGAGTAAGGGTGTTCATCGATTTTATCACCCAAGCGATACAGGATATGGATGAAACGCCATTCCATACGTGGGCTGAAACGTTGCCGATTTACCAACCGAACCAAGGAGATTGAAAACTTCATGTGAGTCTTTGGTTAAAACACTCCAAGCCATATGGTGCTTTTATGGGTTTTTGTTAGGTTATTGGGCGTTATTATCGACAAGCGCAGTTTGCTCTTCGTCACTCATAAAGGAAAGACAATGCCAACTAAGATCTTAGTTCCAGTTTTGGCTCTACTTCTCAGCGCATGTGGCGGCGACGGGGAGTCGTCAGCACCTGTAGACAGCGGCTCTCAAAACACAGGTTCCACATCGTCACAAGGCACATTTGCCGAGCAGATGCTCGCAGCTGTCAACAGTGCTCGCTCTACTACACAGCAGTGTGGGGCAACCACCATGCCACCTGTTGGGGCCCTGACTTGGAGCTACGATTTGGAAAGCGCCGCTTATCGACACTCAAGCGACATGGCGAACAGCGATTTCATGAGTCACACAGGCTCCGATGGCAGCAATATGTCAGATCGAGTCAACGCAACGGGCTATGCTTGGAGCGCTATTGGTGAGAATGTCGCCGTAGGGCAAAGTTCCATTAACGCCGTCGTTAATGCTTGGTTATCGAGCGAAGGTCACTGCCTCAATATCATGAGTGCGGATTTTGATCAGATGGGCGCGTCGCTTGTCGAAAATCACTCGGCAAGCTACGGGTATTACTGGACTCAGGTTTTTGCCAAACAGCGCTAATGCGATAAAGAAACCTGATAGATAAACTAAAACGCCAGTAGTCACCATCTGCTGGCGTTTTATTGTTTACGTCTCTTTTAGCTTGTCAGGTTACGAAGTTTTGGATCATCCGTCAGGTATTCAACAAATTCGATCTCAAAACCTGCAGGGTCAACAAAATACACATTCTTGCGGTATGGCTCATCAGCCCCAGGTTGGGCAATTGAATAACCGGCATCGGTCAGTCTTTTTATGATGGCATCGACGTTGTTGGTCACATAAGCAAAATGCGCTAGCCCTACTTGGTGGCCGCCCAACTCGCGGTTCTCTCCTTCACCGTGGTCACTCATCGCAATGTATTGATACTCGTCGCCAAAGTGCAGCCAGTTTCTATGCTTGCCGCTCCATGTACCTTCTCCCTCGTCACGCACGTACCAATGTGGAAATGCAGTTTGATAAAACTTCAGCATTTCAGGGATGTTTTTCACGACTAAATTAATATGTTCTAGTTGGATCATGATGTGCTCCTTTTTGTCATCTCCTAGCCAACGATGAACATGCTAAAACCTCAAGTTAAGTCGAGGTAAAGGGCTTTTTTAAAATTTTTTAGGGTTGATATCTTTGGATCTTGATACATGGAGAGATTCGGTGGGGTGGTACTTTGAATCTGCGAGTTGGGTTAGGTGCTTGCAACCCTCTTTCATCTTTTGTTCGTGCTAATCATTTTCGAGCGAGTTTGTGGTGAGTAGATTCCCAGTCTCACCTAGGTTCGCGGGGATGACGTGAAGAGAGCGCTAAACGAACAGTCATTCTGAAGGAGCCTAAGCGAGTATTCAGAATCTATTTGCAGCGCGTTTTGATGCAGGTGGTGTGAATTGAATTATCCGCGATTGTAGAACCAGCCCCCCCCCCTTTTTTAGTCCGGAGTGCTGAGATCTTTAGAGTTTGATACAAGAGAAGGTTAGGTGGGGTTGGTGGTTTGATGTTGAGAGAAGGAGCATGTTCATGAACCCTCTAACCGTTGATGCTTCACGTATATGTGTGACTTTCTTTCGTTCAAGCTTGCGGTGGGTAGATTCCCAGTCTCACCTAGGTTCTCGGGAATGACGTGAAGAGAGCGCTAAACGAACAGTGTCATTCTGAAGGAGCCTAAGCGAGTATTCAGAATCTATTTGCAGCGTGTTGTGATGCTAGCGGTGTGAAGTTAACTGTCCACGATTGCAGAACCAGTCCCTCCCCTTTGAGCCCGGAGTATTGAGATCTTTAGAGTTTGATACAAGCGAAGGTTAGGTGGGGGTGGTGGTTTGAGGTTGAGAGGAGGATCATGTTCATGAACTCTCTAACCGTTGATGCTTCACGTGTATGTGTGTGAATTTCTTTCGTTCAAGCTTGTGGTGAGTAGATTCCCAGTCTCACCTAGGTTCGCGGGAATGACGTGAAGAGAGCGCTTAACGAACAGCGTCATTCTGAAGGAGCCTAAGCGAGTATTCAGAATCTATTTGCAGCGCGTTGTGATGCTGGTGGTGTGAATTGAATTATCCGTGATTGTAGAGCCATTCCCTCCAGTTTGAACTCGGAGTGCTGGAGGATGTGCTTACACCCCTCTCCAAAACCAAAAAAAGCCAGCAGTTGGTACCTGCTGGCAAAGTCTTTGGGCTTCTAGGTTTTTTGCTTTTATTTCTTGTTACTCATCGCTGTCACGGTGCCCCGATTGGTTTTCAGGGGAAGAAAACACAGCACCGTGCGCTTTGTGCTCAAGAAAGTGGAGATTAACCTTGCTTACGGATTAGGTAGTCAAATGCGCCTAAGCTTGCTTTTGCACCTTCACCCATCGCAATGATGATCTGTTTGTAAGGAACCGTCGTTGCGTCACCCGCTGCGAAGACACCTTCTAGGCTGGTTTCACCACGGCTACCAACTTCAATTTCGCCGCGCTCAGAAAGCGCTACTTCTGAATCTTTTAGCCATTCTGTGTTTGGTACTAGACCGATTTGAACAAAGATACCTGACAGTTCAATCTCTTTGATTTCATCTGTGTTGCGGTCTTTGTACTTCAAGCTTGTTACGCGAGTACCGTCACCCACTACTTCTGTGGTTTGTGCCATCGTGATGATGTCGATGTTTGGTAGTGAGTTCGCTTTGTCGATAAGTACTTGGTCTGCGCGAAGTACGTCTGCAAATTCAAGAACGGTTACGTGCTCAACAATACCTGCTAGGTCGATAGCCGCTTCGATGCCTGAGTTACCACCACCGATAACGGCGGTTTTCTTGCCTTTGAACAACGGGCCGTCACAGTGTGGGCAGTACGCGACGCCTTTGTTGCGGTACTCTTGCTCGCCCGGAACGTTCATTTCACGCCAGCGTGCACCAGGGCTTAGGATGACACTCTTACTTTTCAGCGTTGCGCCGCTTTCAAGTTGGATATGAATCAAGCCATCATCTGTGTGCGCTGCGCCCATCAGTTTTTGCGCTTGTTGCTCAGTCACGACGTCTACGTCATATTCTTTTAGGTGCTCGGCTAGGTCAGTCGCCAATTTTGGACCTTCAGTACGTTTTACCGAGATAAAGTTCTCGATTGCCATGGTGTCCATCACCTGACCACCGAAGCGTTTAGCGACAACGCCAGTGCGAATACCTTTACGCGCTGCGTATAGTGCTGCTGCACTACCACCAGGGCCACCGCCGACAACTAGCACGTCGTATGGGTCTTTTTCGCTCAGTGCTTTGGCTGCTTTCTCGCTCGCGCCGTCATCCACTTTGTTTAGGATTTCAGTCAGAGACATACGACCTTGGCCGAATAGCTCACCGTTCACGAATACGCTTGGTACTGCCATGATGTCACGTTGTTTTACTTCATCTTGGAAGAGTGCACCGTCGATCATGGTTGCTTTCACTTTCGGGTTGATTGCCGCCATCATGTTGAACGCTTGAACGACGTCTGGACAGTTTTGGCACGACAGTGAAATGAACACTTCAACTTCCAACTCTTTATCTAGCGCTGCGATTTGTTCAATCACTTCCGGCTCTAGTTTGATTGGGTGACCACCAGAGTGCAGCAATGCCAATACCAGAGAGGTAAATTCGTGACCCATTGGTAGGCCAGCAAAGCGAAGTGCTGTGCCTTTTACTGGGTTGGTCACCGTCATCACTGGTTTACGTGCGCTTGCGTTGTCGTCACGTTCAACGGTGATAAAGTCGCTCATCTCTGCGATTTGGTTCGCCAGAGACAGAATGTCATTCGATGCTTTGCTTTCATCTAGACTAACCACTAGACGAACGTCTTCTTTTACATTAGCCAGATATTGTTTGAGTTGTTGTTGGATCGCTTGGTCTAACATAGTTGTTGTTACCTTAAATAAACAAAAGAGTGGTTACTCTGGATAAAATCAGTAGGGAGAGAGCAAACCAGGCAGAAGGTCGTCAAGGTATCTAACCTGGAATGCTCTCTAAGTTAAGCGTCAATTAGCATGTCAAATTGAGCTTAAATTCAGTGGCTTAGATTTTGCCTACTAGGTCTAGAGAAGGAGCTAGCGTCTCTTCGCCTTCTTTCCATTTCGCTGGGCAAACTTCACCTGGGTGTGCTGCTACGTACTGAGCTGCTTTTACTTTGCGTAGTAGGTCTTCTGCGTCACGACCGATACCTTCAGCAGTGATTTCCATTGCTTGGATAGTACCTTCTGGGTCGATTAGGAACGTTGCACGGTCTGCAAGACCTTGACCTTCACGCATCACACCGAAGTTGTTTGTGATGTTGCCTGTTTGGTCGCCAAGCATGTAGTACTGGATCTTGCCGATGGTTTCTGAGCTATCGTGCCAAGCTTTGTGAGTGAAGTGTGTGTCTGTTGATACTGAGTACACTTCAACGCCGCGTTTTTGTAGCTCTTCGTAGTGGTCTGCTAGGTCACCTAGTTCTGTCGGACATACGAATGTGAAGTCTGCTGGGTAGAAGAAGAATACAGCCCATTTGCCTAGAACATCTTGTTCTGTTACTTCAACGAATTCGCCGTTTTTGTATGCTGTAGCTGCAAATGGTTTGATCTTTGTATTAATCATTTTTACTTTCCTCAGAATGTTTTAGGGTGAGCAGTTCTTGCTTTCGGAAAGTATATTCGCATTGGAACGTGTTTAAGGAAAATCGCTTGTAACTATCCTATTGATAGTCATTTCCTATCTTTCTTAATAGGGAAACCCGATGTAAGTGAGTTTGCTTTGATAGGTTTTATTGAAGAGGAAGGCCAAGTGGTAATAGAGAATACTGATGATGACCTTTAAGAGATCGTCTGGCTAAGATCGAAAGAACCTGCATCTCGGCAGGCTCTTTCTAATAGGAAGTGGGGAAGCTGATGTTTCTATTTGGTTAGCCCAGATTGTCGAGCACCTTGCCGCACAACTTCTTCAGCATGATCATTTCATCCAGCTCCAACGTGATTTTACACATCATGGCGTTTGGCACTGACTTGGCTTGCTCTTTGAGGTCACGACCTTGCTCTGTAAGGTTGAGTACGCGTACGCGCTCATCGGTGTCACTGCGACCACGTTCTACATAGCCCTTTGTTTCTAATCGTTTAAGCAGCGGCGTGAGCGTGCCTGAATCGAGGTGAAGCTGTGATCCCAGCTGTTTTACGCTCGTGCCATCTTTTTCCCACAATACCATCATTACCAAGTACTGCGAGTAGGTGAGATCAAGTGCGTCCAACAACGGTCGGTACGCGCGAATCACAGCGTTAGCAGCGCTGTATAGCGGGAAGCAAACTTGGTTTTCGAGTAAGAGTTTATCGTCGTCGGTCATGGTGTTGTCGGTGTAACACTGGCTCATTGGCGTTGCCTACCTGCTCACAGAGAAAGAGAGTAACAAAATAAATTGTGCACAATATAGTTGCAAACGATCTTTACTTCGATATAAGATTGCAAGCAATTAAATTGCGCACAACTTAAATTAAGAAGGACACTCGCATGACTACTCTATACAAAACTCAAGCTACTGCTTTGGCTGGTCGTAATGGTCAAGTAAAAACAGATGACGGTCTTCTCGATCTAGAGCTGTCATACCCGAAGGAAATGGGCGGCACAGGTGCAGCAACTAACCCTGAGCAGCTTTTCGCAGCGGGCTATTCAGCATGTTTTTCTAACGCTATTCTGCACGTAGCACGTGAAGGTAAAGTAAACCTGAAAAGTGCACCCGTAACAGCGGAAGTGGGCATTGGTCCGAATGAAAACGGTGGCTTTGCGTTGACCGTTAGCCTCGCGGCAGAGTTAGATCTACCACAAGAACAAGCATTAGAGCTAACGCGCATTGCACACCAAGTTTGCCCATACTCAAACGCCGTTCGTGGCAATATTGATGTTGCTGTTACAGTAAACGGCGAAGCGATCTAATCGATTTAGACATTATTTCTAATAGAAGGAAAGCCTGCGAACGTGCAGGCTTTTTTCGATTATTTGATGGCAGTGCAGAAGCTGACGTCTGCATGGTGCGTTTGTGGATCGTAGCTATGATAAAGTTCGAAGCAAGGTCGACAGTCGTTCTCAATACCAGATTCAACCACTTTGCTCATCAAATCATCCCATGCTTTAGGGTATTGGCTGAATTCGGTAATTTGCTGGCGCATCACCGCATATTGACCGCCGGGGAAGTCTTGCAGCTCAATGCCTTTTGGTACTTTGGTATCTTCTGGCACCATTAGACAGATGTCAGTACGGCACTTCTCGTCTGGCGTGATTTCTGGGTTATCGTGATAAATGAAGATACAGGTATTGCCCGCCAAACCTTTCATTCCTGCCCATTGATACAAGCGACCTGATGGTTCTTCATAACCTTGGCCATAAGGGCCGTTAACGCGAATGTAAGCCAATTTTGCTTTATCAAAGTTTTGCGTTTCCATATTGTTGCTCCATGTTGTGAGTTCAGAGTCAGTATATGAATCGTTTAGGGTTCGTTCGTTTCCATTCTTGCGCAGTGCGTGTCCAATCTTGCTGTTTCGCGCGAGTTCAGAAAATTGCTGGTAGTTTTTACAGTCGCGAAAGGCGGTTGGTGTTACGCCATAATGCTGCTTAAACGCTTTAGCTAGGCTTTGCGAACTAGAAAAACCGTACTCTAACGCGATGTTCAGCACTGGTTGCTTTGATTTGAAAAGATCGTCTGCTGCCGCCTCTAGCCGTAAACGTCGAATGAAGTCGGCTAATGTTTCGCCTTGTACCGCCTTGAAGGTACGGTGAAAGTGATAGGGAGAGAGGTTGGCTAGCGCTGCCACTTCGAGCAAATTGAGAGGAGCGTTAAAGTGCTGTTCCAGATAGCGAATAACAGGAACGAGTCGTTGGTGATAATCGACACGCATGAGAGGGGCCACCCTTGTTTGATTTGCTCAAAGCGTACCGCAATGAAGCAAGGATTCAAGGCTAGTATCGAATAAATGCGTCGTAGTCATTTATTTCTGATTGTGATGCATTCTGTTGCGGGTAGGAGATGGTTCTTAAGATGGCTTCTCAACGGTAATTGAAATCCGTTAAGAGCGCTTAATATCCCGTCAGCTCCATATAACCTGTCCCTGAATGAGAGCCCTCAATACGCACAGGGCCTTCCCAATAAGGCACAGAAAGGGGCATTTTCGCGTTCGGGTTGAGTGCAGAAACCGTAAGCTCAATTTGCTGCTTAGGAATCGACACTTGCCATTCGGTTGGATACTTTCGCCCTTGGATTTCTGTTTGCTTGGTCGCCTTTAACTGAATGTTTTTTTGTGGGATAGCGATGCCAGAACCATCTTGCTGCATCAGCCTTGCGCTGGCGTAACTGGCTTGTCCTGTTTTGGAATCCCGCAATTGGAACACTACCAAGCTGGTTTCGTCACTCAACCTTAGAGCAAACCAGTCCCAGCCTTGTTGTGAGTCGAGTAAGAATTGCGAGCTCCATTCTCGATCTATCCAACCTTTGCCCGACACTTGATGGGTTTCGCCGTCGATGGTGACTTCACCGGAGACATCAATAAACGGTTGGCTGTAGTAATAGGAAGCCACCTGACCATCGGCACTTTTGGTGCTGTAACCTTGTTCACCTTGTTTTTGATAAGGTGCGCTGCTGGTAAGCGTCAGCGAATAGCCAAACTGCTCTGAATTGGCATTTAGCGTGGCGGGGAAAAGGTCGGTGGTTGAAGACGTCCACTGCCAATCATCGAGATAAACTCGAAATGGTGAAGTATCAACACCTGCTAGAGAGGCTTGATCGCGTGACCATTTTTCATCAGCATAATGTTTGTCTTGCGTTGTAACCGCGCTGTGCGCCATGTAGATTTGTTGAGCTTGCCACTCGGTTTTCTTCACGTCATCTTCGCCCGTTGGTGGCGCAGCAGAAAAGCGAAATTGTGTCCATTGAACGCCAAGTGGGTTGCCGTCTTCATCGATTAAGTTAGCGGTTAAGTACCACCATTCATGACGAAAATTCGGGTGTGCTTGATGGTCTGCTGGGAAGGTCAGTTCGACACCTTTTTCCACGGGTGTGAATGGGTTGCTCTCGCTTTGTGTTTCTCCACTGCCCAGCAAAGTGCCCATATTTTTTTGTTGGGGATCTTCACAACCGAATAGGACTAAGCTGCTTATGAGTAGAGTAAGCTTGCTTGCCAATCGAACCATCACAACACCTCGCTTTGCAAACTGGAGACGACAGGCTTACTGACCAATCGCCACAGCGGAATCAAGGTGGCAATCACCGCCACCAAGATGGTGATCGCCGCAATGCTGAGGGCATCACTCCAATTCCACAGATAATTTAAGCTCCAACCAAAAGCGCGCAAGGTGACGATGTCTGTTAGTACATAACCCACCATAGCACCGAGAGGCAGGGCGATAACCAGAGTAAAACTGACCAAAGCGACGATCTGTCCGACTACCATGGTCATTAATTTTCGACGGCTGACGCCAAGGGCATACAGCCTTGCAATGGCGGCTTTGCGCGCGTCGAGCAACATGAAGCAAGCACTGAACAAACCAATAACCGCGACCATCAAAGTCACGCCATTGAGCGCTCGCGTAATGGCGAAGGTCTGCGAGAATATATCCAACGCGATGGATTTGATTTGCGCCTGATCGTAGATCTGACTTGGATGCAGATTCAATTGATCGCGCAGTTGCTCGTAGACGATTTGTGGGTCCCCCGAGACTTTAATGCCAAGGCTTGTCGGCAGGTCGGTAAATCCGCTCTCTTTCCATAATTTGGGTGCTAATAACACTTCACCATTGGGTGAGCCGTAATCGTGGAATATCGCACCCACAAGCAGGCGCTTATTTGGAATGGCATCAAGCTTAAGTTCGCTACCCAGTGATAAACCCAGTTTGATCGCGGTTGGTTCACTGATGGCGACTAACTCACCTTGGTAAAAACGCTGCCAGAAGTTCTCCAAATGCGATTTGAACACCATGGTTTGTTCTAAGGTATCTTTGTCTTTGGTGCCAAGCAAAATCGGTAAACCTTGCAGGTTATCGTCGACGTAGTATTGCTTGTAGACTGTCTCAACCTTGTCGAACTGCCCTAACGCGCGCTCCACATCTGCGATTTCCCCTTGAGCAGGGCTGACGTAAATATCGGCATGTAGCCTCTGTTCTAGCCACTGTTTTAGGGTGGATTCGAAGCTGCCCACTAAGGTATTCATCCCCATATTGGCAGTAACGGCGAGTAGCAGTGCCATCATGGCGAGAGAAAGCGGAGAAATCAGCTCACGCAGCTCTGCAAACAGATACTGCATCAAACCAGAACTGGTGCGCTTTTCACACCAATTTGCTAAGACGCTGAGTGTTTTGGGTAGATACAAAGGAATCGACACCACAAGCACGCCGAGCCACGCCATGGTGAAGCGGTGATGCTCACTCAGCCATAACCCTGCAAGTGCGAAAGCCGTCAACACAGCACCTATCACGAACAATTGGTTTTCGTTAGAGGCTTCAGGCGCTTGATAAAAACCGCCATGAGAGGAAAGCGGCTGGCGCACTCGCTGTTTAAAGTGCTGCCAACATGCCAATAGGGTTGCGGCTAACGTGAGCAGCAGGGCTTGAGCCCACCATTGCCACTGCCAAGTGCCGGGCAGCAGTGTCGCACCATAAAGTTGTTCTAAAGTCAGTGCCACGGTCGGATGCAACCAATGGCTGAGCTGCATGCCCAATACAAAACCGAGGGAAGCGCCGATGGTAACGAGAATAGTGAGTTCAACTAACAGCGCAGAGAACACAATGCTCGGCGCAACGCCTGCCTGTTGAATCTGCACTAACAGTCGATTGCGTTTCAGCAAGCTGTACTTTACGCCGTTGTAGGCAATGAACAGCCCGACTAAAAACGCGAGTAAGCTCATTGCCGTGAGGTTGAGGTGAAAGCTGTCGGTCAGTGAGCCAAGGTCTGTACTTTGATTATTGGAAATCCATTGTCCTTGATCGCCAATGATGCTTTGCCAATTTGCTTGCGTGTCTTTATTCCCTTTATCACCTGAATGGAAAACCGCAATGTAACTGATCTGTCCTTGTTTATTGAGCAGTTGCTGGGCAAAGCCAATGTCCATCAACATTCGGCTACCTAACTGCCATTCGTCAGGCAACACCACCACTTGGGTTGGAATGTCGTCCAAAGTTAGGGTTTCTACCTCTCCTAAGTTTTGATGTTGAGATTGGCTCATCATCACGATTGGCTTGCCGACTAAAAGCTCAGGCAAAGGTAAAGCACTGTCGAACAAAGAGACGTTCTGTTGGTTTTCTGAAGAATAGCGCGAACGTGAGGAAATTGCGGCAATCAACTCGCTACCTTGCACTGACCAGCGACGCCCTTGTTCGTCTCTCACTCGCCCTTCGATTACAGGTAGTGTTGCACTGAGTCCGTTTTGTCTGAGGGTGAAGTAGAGCGATTCGGGCAGATAGTTTTGCCCTGCTGGTGGAATAATTAAGTTCTGAGCTTGTGCGCTAAGCTGCTCGGTAGACTCAGCATAACTGCGCTTGGCATTGAGGTTGATGGCTTGCACCGCAACAAACAAGGTCACAGCCAGCACAATACCGATCAGAATCGCGGCGGCTTGCAGTGGTGCCTGCCGATAGTGCGCCGCAAACAGATTCAGGGCGAGTCGAGTATGAGTGAATCTGGTGTTTGGTTGCTTAGCTTGCTTCATGATGTTGCTCATTTACATCGCGCTGATTTTGCGTCAGTCCGCTTTGCAAACGACCATCTTTTAAACGTAATTGGGTTTGCATGAACTCGGCACACTCAGGGCTGTGGGTGACTAACAGCACCGCCGTATTGCCTTGGGTGGTGATTTCACTCAGTAGTTTCATCACTTCCAAGCCGGCTTTTTGGTCGAGGTTACCTGTGGGTTCATCGGCGAGTAGAAGCTTGGGTTTGTGTGCCAATGCGCGTGCGATAGCGACTCGTTGCTGTTGACCACCGGAAAGGGCAGAAACATGTCTGTCGAGAAGTTGGCAGATCCCTAAAGTCTCGACCAAGTAATCGCACCAGTCGTTCCATTTCTTTTGATTCAAATGCAGAGGGAAGGCGATGTTTTGCTGCACGTTGAGCGGCGTTAATAGATTGAATTGCTGAAAGATAACACCGAGTTTTTGGTGTCGAAATCGGCTCCATTGTGGGTCTTTCCAAGCCGTCGTGTTATCGCCATCTAACCACAACTCACCTTCGGAAAGCGGCTCAAAGCCAGCGATGATATTGAGTAGGGTACTTTTGCCGCTACCACTTGCGCCCGTCAGCGCAACACTCGCTCCTGTGTTCAACGTAAAGTCGACGACTTCCAACACGCGATGTGTCTCTTTGCCATCAACAAAGCTTTTGCTGGCGTGTTTGAGTGTGACAAGTGGGCTTTCCATTTCCTCTCCCTATATTAAAAAGGTGTCGTTTCTTTTGGCAATCGCTATTGCAGTTCGTTCTTTAGAAACTTTAGACAACAATCAGATAAAAACAGCGATTTACATCGATTTCTTAATAACTTGTACTGAAAAGAAGAGGGAAGAGATTAAATGAGGAAGGGATATGACAGGCATTAAAAAAGCCCGAGTCAAACTCGAGCTTTCAAATACATTCAGCGTGGTCAGCTTACACGTAGTACGCTTCAACTTCGCCTTTAAGCTTGATTAGCATTGGGTTACCGAAACGGTCTTTTGCTTTAGGAGAAGCAATTTTTACCCAACCTTCGCTGATGCAGTATTCTTCTACGTCAGTACGCTCTTGGCCGTTGATACGAATACCGATTTGGTGCTCGAAGCATTCTTTGATGAAGAATGGGCTACGTGGGTTACCCGCTAGGCGATCTGGTAGAGCTGGTTTAGCTGTATCTGTCATGTTTGTGACCTAAATTCCGTAAAAAGTGCGCCATTGTAGTCAGTGCACAGTGAGTGTTCAAGATATGTTGAGAGACTTAATACTAAAGCCTTTTGAAATAATGCAAAGTTTCCCGCTTTCAAAGTGTGGAATAAAAACACGGTCTCGTTGCTCAAAGGTGTTTTGCTCTCGAAACTTCTCCTGCCACCCCTTATTTGGTTTTGAATCATGACTATACTCATTACTGGCGGTTCTAACCTTATTCATACAACTTAATGTCTCAGAGCAGGCCACTAGTCGAGAAACGATTAACAAGGAAGGGTGAATGGAAACTGTTGAACAGGTTAATAAACGTCATTTATCGGATAGAGATACTACCTCTAGCACTTCTATTTTTCTTTGTATTCTAATCGTAGTAGCTGTAATCGCTCGGTTTTTTGTTGCGTTTAATTACGAAGTAAATTGGGACGAGTTTTATTACCTATCTTTTGTGCATCGGTTTATTAACGGCGAGGTGATTAATAGTTTCCAAACCTTTCACATTCACTTCTTTACTTGGCTGAGTGGTGTATCAGATAACGATGTTGACCAGATCATTGTGGCGAGAGTCGTTATGGTGTTCTTTCAATTACTCACGGGATTTTATCTATACAAGTTATGTCGATTGTACTGCAACAAATCGGCGGCACTTTTTGCGGTGCTTGCCTATTTTTCTTTTGTTTATAATGTTCGTATGGGGGCCAGTTTTCGTACTGATCCTATCGCGACATGTATGATCATGGCGGCGCTGTATTATGTGTTTAGTGCAACATTTTCTTGGCGTGTATCCATTCTTGCTGGTGTCCTTACGGCTGTCGCCTTGCTCGTCACTTTAAAGACCGCTCTGTATATCCCGACTTTTATAGGCATAGTTTTAACCTCGCTTTATTGGTCGCGAAATCGTAAGCGTTATTTTAGGCAAGTTCTCATGTATGGAGTCGCAATACTGGTTGCCTTTGCGATGCTATACAGTTGGCATTACTTCTCTATACATGGAGCGAGTTCGGTTGGTGATGCAGGAACGATGTTCGGTGCTGCGGATAAGACACTAAACCAGCGCGAGCTTTTTCCTCGATTGTTTTACTTTGTTCATTCAGTTTCGACGAACTCATGGTATTGGTTAGCTCTTTTCATTGGTATTGGTACTGCTGTTTATGCGTGTTTTTCGCAAAAGCTATTAAGCCGTGAGTCATCGATTAAGTTTTTGTGCCTAAGTTTATTACTCTTCACTTTGCTCTTTTATCGCAACGCTTTCCCATACTATTACGCTTTTATGCTTGCTCCAGTGAGTGCTTTGTTTGCTGTGGCTTGGGTTGGTATCCAGAATTTCACTAACGCAAGAGTTGCACAATTTTTTAATTTTATTGTTCCCTGCTTGTTTGCGGTATCCATTGTGGTGAATGGTTTTGTTTTACCGATAAAAAGCAACTTGGCCTACCAGCGTCAGTTTCTTGATGAAATACATAAAATCTTTCCTCAGCCTGTTGCTTATATTGATCGATGCTCCATGGTTCCGACTTTTTCAAAACAAGGTTTTTTCATGAGTACGTGGGGCTACGAAGATTATATTGCGAGAAACATCCCCGTTATTCGCAATGCTATAGAGCAAGACAATCCGGCTTTTGTACTGGTTAATTCGCACTATTTAGATGTGTTTGGCCCTGACAAAACCGATAAAGGGCTATTAAGGCAAGATATTCAAGCGTTAAGGCAGAACTACATTCATCATTGGTCGCATCTGTATGTTGCAGGAAAGACGTTTGCACTGACGCCCAACTCTCTTAGTCGGGAAGTTAAGGTCAACATCGAGGGCGTATATACGCTTGAAGCTAGCAATAGTCTTCTGATTAATGGCAAGGTTTGGTTGGCTGGTCAAGCTCGATACTTGGCGCGGGGTGTCTATGAATTAGCGTCGAAAGAGCCAGGTAAAGTCGTTCTGCGTTGGGGAGATAACCTGTACCGACCTCGCAATCTTGAAGAGAAGCAGAGGTTATTTACCGGCTTCTAATACGCACAGTAATGTTGATTTAGAACATGAGGAGCATGCATGAAGTTAATTGTTCAAATTCCGTGCTTTAACGAAGCGGACAATATTGCTGATGTTATTCGCTCAATACCAAAGCGCGTTGATGGTATCGCTAAGGTAGAGATTCTAATCATCGATGATGGTTCTACGGATGGCACTTCAGAAGTCGCACGCAAGTGTGGTGTTGAGCACATTATTACTAACCAGGGCAATAAGGGGCTTGCTTACTCATTTCGAAGAGGGATTGAGGAGTGCCTTCGTCTTCATGCTGATATCATTGTGAACACCGATGGCGATAATCAATATAATGGGGCCGATATTCCGCACTTGGTTAAGCCTATTATCGAGCACAAAGTAGAAATTGTTGTTGGTGACCGAGGAGGGTATAGCAATACACATTTCTCTGTATTTAAACGATGTTTACAAGTGTCGGGGAGCTTTATTATTGCCAAAGCGACGGGATTGGATGTTAAAGATGCTGTGAGTGGTTTTCGCGCAATATCGAGAAGTGCGGCACAACAACTTAATATCGTATCGGATTTTAGCTACACAATAGAAATGTTGATTCAAGCAAGTGCAAAAAGGATTGGTGTGGTTTCGGTGCCAATCCGAACTAATGAAAAAACGCGAGAGTCCCGTCTGTTTAAGAGCATTCCGCAGTTTCTAAAAATGTCGCTCTCTACTTTGGTCAGGGTTTATACCATGTACCGACCTCTGCAAGTGTTTTTGTTTATTGGCTCTGTGGCGATGATTTGCGGTGTGATTCCCATTATGCGATTCCTGTATTTCTTTTTAAATGGAGCGGGAGATGGCCATATTCAGTCATTGGTCTTGGGATCAACGCTACTTATCTTGGGTTTCATCACTTTGTTGATGGGGTTGGTGGCCGATCTAATAGGGTTCAATCGAAAGCTGACCGAAAAAGTATTGCACCGAATTGAGGTACTGGAAGAAAAGCTGGAGCATCAGGAAAAGTCGCCCACTTATCAGTTTGAAGCCAAGCGAAAACGATCTGGAGAGTAATAGCGAGTTACCTCGATACTTTAAAGAAGTGAGTTATTTGATACGGCTTGCTTAGGCCTAAATACACTCGAGATAGCGAAGAACAACATATCTCCTAGAACAGTGACGATTCTGGAAACAAGGACGGCAACTAAGAGTGTATCTTCAATACTCGGCGAATCTAGGAGTGTGATTAAAACAGCCTCTCGGACACCCAACCCCGCAGGAGAGCCTGGGGTGGCAAACCCTATTAACCATGCGATGATGAAGTAACAAGATGTTTGTAAAAATGTCTCTAAAGTTGGAGTTAGACTGTCGTTTAGCGTAAAAAATATGAGTGAGAAAATACCGCCCGATACCAAAAAAAAGCAGAGATACAGCCCACAAGCTTTTAGGTAATTGCGATTGGCTATCAAGCTTAATATTGATCCGGTGATCACGATAAGTCCAGCGAATAAAGTCATCTCGTACCCCATTAAATTAGGGAAGTACTCATTCAGCAGAAAGACGCCAAACGAACCAGCCGCAATACCCATCAACCCTATTTCCCATAAGGTCGATTTCAGTAATACATTATTTTTAATTCCGTGTTGTACGCCAATTACTTGTCGGCTAGCGAATTGGAAAATGTTTCCAGGTAGATACTTAGCAATTTGAGACCCGCCAAACATCCAAATAGCAGTTGATGCAGACAAAGTATATTCACTGTTCGCGACTAAAAGTCGCCACGCCATAGAAAGAATATAATTGCCAAAGGCGTAGAGGCCTATGCAAAAAATAAATACCAGATAGGAGTAAGAGGAAATACCCTGAATATTCAGTTGCTGCGAGTATGTAGAGAGCTTGATTAATACAAAGGCGATGGAAAAAATAGTAATGACTCGCCCAACCCAGCGTAATATGAATTTACTCTTATTATGTTTCATGATTCACACGCTGGCATAAAACCATGGTCCAAGGAATGGGAGAGCGTACTTCGAGAATCTCAAAGTGTTGATTGAGCAAAGTCAGAAAGGCATTCTTGGACCAGTGTTGGATATGTCCGGGAGTATTGCCCCAACTGTTTAAATATTTACCTCTTGCCATGTTTAACGCACACCACAACGGCTCTCTTGGCACACTAAAAATGTAATAGTCAGTATCGAGCTCTTGCAATGTTGCTAGTGCTTGCTCGGGATGCTCCAGGTGTTCCAAGACCTCACAACAAACAACAAGGTCAGCAGAATCAGTCTTTCTAGCAACGTCATACACACTTTTTTGTTCAAACAAAATGTCTTCCAAGTTGTGTGCTTGGGCATTGTCTCTTGCTAGTTGAATCACTTGTTGGGAGAAGTCACTCCCTTTCACACGGATCCCTTGTTGATGCCATTTAAGTGCCCAGACTCCTTCTCCGCAGCCGATCTCGTGTATCGACTTTGGTGTGACCATATCGACCAGTTGCGATAAATGATGATCGAAATTGCTCATCATTTTTCTGGCGATGGGGTTCTGAGTATTGTATTTGTCGTAATAGTTTCCGACAGGGATCCCCTGCTCTTCGATACCTTTAGATATTTTCATGGCGTACTCAAATAAATTATCTCAAATGGCCAGGAAGTTCTTCTATTGATGAACTATGTTCTTCAGCCAACCATCTGACTTACAAAGCGTTACGCTTCCCTCTAGTAGAGTGTAGGATAATTTATTGTTTTGTTTGCCTCGTTAGAAAAATTCTACAACCCCTTTAAATACTGCGCGTTGGCTGTTGGTTGAATCATGGCATTCAGCGTTTGGACGGTTTGTTCGCTGTGTTCTTCAAGTAGAGCTAAGAACGCGTCAATCAACTCAGGTTTGCTTGCTGAGACTGTCGTTTCGGTCTGGATATCACGCAGATCGATCAACACATCGGTAAACAATTGCGGCAGATCGTGCAGTACTTGCAGGTTTAAGACGTTGTGCTCGCTGTAGATTGAATTGTGGCTGCCTTTTTGTTTTTGCACCACGTAAGGATTGTCTTTTAAGTTGATGATAGACGTGCGTTTATCACAGCGTTTCAAACAACCTTTGTTGACCTTCACCTTACGGCATCCTTCGGTTTGTTGGAACAAACATTGGCGGCTCGTGAGTAGGGTATTTGGATGATAAATGCTGTAGAAGCTGCGCATGTTTTTCGGACGCTTGATATGGCGCATCTGCTTCATATTCAGCTCGTTAGAAACAAACGCGCCACTTGCCGCGAACTCGTCTTGAAGGCATTTAAACGCGTATGAGTTCACCGTGTTCATTTGTGGGCCTGCCACCCAGCCTAAGCCGAGCTCTTTTGCAATCATGCCGACGCCTGAGTTGTTGGTGATCGACAATTTAGGTTGGATGGTTTCCAAAAATACGCGTGCGGCTTGGTAGTCTTCGCCAATCAAAATGGCAGGAAACCAAGGTTTGAGCATTGGGTTGGCTTGGAACAACTCAATCATCGCGCTCAGTTCACCAGACAATCCCATTGGCAATTGATAGTAAACATCTATGTTGTGGTATTCGCACAGCATGGCTTCTTGTGCTGACGAGATCAGAACCGATAATTTTGGCGCACCTTGGCGAGGTTCTGGTTGAGGTAACGCTGGCAGAGTTGGTACATCAATCGACCCTTTCAAGCTGCTGCCGGATACTTGTGTCGAAGTGACATCGAACGACTTGGTTTGCTCTGCCACTTTCTCAATGATCGCGGTTTTGTCGTCGTAGAGTTTCTTTTTCACCGCTTGCACATCATCAGAAGACTGGCATTGATAAACCTTCGAAAAATGCTTTACAGCGTGGTCGCGCGGGTTGTCGATGTACATCGCCTTGCCGAAATCACCTTGCAAAAATGCGTTGGAGAAATCACGGTTGAACACCGTGTACAACTCAGTGGTGTCCTTAGAGAGCTCCAAACCCTCGCACAAGCGATCGATTTGCTGACGCCAATTGTCGACCACGGTATAGACGTAGTGCGATTTCTTGATTCGTCCTTCCACTTTTAATGAATACACGCCAGCATCGGCAAGCGCTTTCAAGTCCCCAAAGGCGGAATTGTCTTTCATATTGAGTGGGTAGTTGTTGCCCGTTTTGGTCGTTTCGTACTGTTCGCGACAAGGTTGGCTGCAGCGTCCACGGTTACCTGATGCGCCATTGCGAGCGGAACTGATGTAGCAAATTCCGGAGAATCCAATGCAGTATGAGCCGTGGACAAACACTTCCATCATTACGTTGTGCTCGCGACCAAATTGCGCCAGATGTTTTATTTCATCGATGTTAAGTTCGCGAGATAAGTTTACTCGGCTTGCGGTGAGCTGGTTGAGAAAGAGGATCTGGCCTTCGTTATGCGTGTTCAGTTGCGTTGAAGCGTGCACATCTAGATCGGGAAAGTGATGTTTGAGAATGTAGGCCAGACCGAGATCTTGCACGATCACGCCATCGATTTTGGTGGTGTTCAGTTGGCTGAGTAAGCGAACAATCGCTGGAATTTCACTTTCTAAAATCAGCACATTCAACGTTAGGAAAATCTTACAGCTGTGCTGATGGGCCAACGTTAACACGCCATTTAAGTTATCTAAGGTGAGGTTGGTCGCTCGGTTACGAGCATTGAAGCGGTCGAGCCCACAGTAAATTGCATCGGCGCCAGCGGCAATCGCGGCTTTGATGGAATCTAAATCACCACCGGGTGCTAATAACTCAAATTGATCGCGTGTCACTACTTTTCTCGTTCTTACTAAAATAGGCTGCAAATGTTACGTATTTCACGCTTTTGATGCTCAGCTAGTTAACGCTTTATTAATCTGAATCAATTAATCCGTGTTACACGGTCGACTCTTGAGTGGGTAGAGTGCAATTCGCGATAGCGGAATCTGACTTCTATAGTTTTCCTACACTTGGTTTTTCTATATTTAGTTTTCGACTCAGAGAGAGGAAGGGACGACAAATGAAAAAAGTAATCATCGGGTTGGTCGTGGCGTTGACGTCATTGAGTGCGTTAGCTGGTGAGGGTGTGGTAACCGTTGCGAGCACGCATTCAGCAAAAGATACGGCGGATAAATTTGTCGCTATCGCGCAAGAAAAAGGGTTGAACGTCTTTGCGCGCATTAACCATCAAGAGAATGCCACGAAAGTCGATATGACGTTGCGACCAACCGAAGTTATCGTGTTTGGAAACCCTAAAGTGGGCACGCCACTGATGATCTGTGCGCAGGAAGTGGCGCTCGATTTACCCCAAAAAGTGTTGGTGTATGAAGATGATGAAGGCAAAACGTGGTTAGCTTACAACGATCCGATGTATTTAAAACAGCGCCATCATATTGAAGGCTGCGACGAGGTATTGAACAAAATCAGCGGCGTGCTGGGCAATTTAACCAACGCGGCGGCGAAGTAGGGCTGGTTATTGGCTTCGCTTTTTTAACTCCGAAAACGAAAAAGCCAACCTCACAAGGAGGTTGGCAAATCTTACCTATATTGGGGGAGGTAAGATCAGGAGGTGGCGAGTACGCTGTGCACTTCTGACTTAATTGAGTCAGACTGCGTACCGAAAATCGCTTGTAAACTGTCGCCAATCACTAACACATCTCGCGCGCCGAGCGCTTTTAGCTTAGCAACATCAACGTTGGCAATGTCTTTTACCGAGACACGCAGACGGGTGATACACGCATCGACTGACTTAATATTGGCTTTACCGCCCAATGCAGCCACTACATCCACCGCAATTTCATCAGGTTGTCCGGCAATCTTCACTTCTGCAATGTCGGTTTCACGACCCGGCGTTTTCAGATCCAACTTCACGATTAGGAAGCGGAACAAGCCGTAGTACAGCGTCGCCCAGATTGGACCGATGATGATGAACATCCACGCGTTGGTCGACATTGGGTAGTAAAGGAAGAACTGGATCGCGCCGTGCGCAAAGTCAGTACTGTGTTTGATTTCCAAAAATGCGGTGATCGCAAACGCAATACCGGTGAGGAAAATATGGATCACATACAGCACTGGCGCGACGAATAGGAAGGTAAATTCGATTGGCTCTGTGATACCAGTTAACCACGAGGTCAACGCCGCAGACATCATCAAACCGCCGACGATTTTCTTACGCTCAGGAGACGCGCAGTGGTAAATCGCCAGTGCCGCTGCTGGGAGCGCCCACATGGAGTACATAAAGCCACCAGACAGATAACCTGCGGTTTTATCGCCCGCGAAGAAGCGAGTGAGCTCACCGGTAAACTCTTTACCTGTTTCTGGGTCTATGTAACTGCCGACTTCAAAGAAGAACGGCGCATTCCAGATGTGGTGCAAACCCACCGGGAGTAATGAACGTTCGCCCGCTCCGTAAACCGCCCACGCGAGTACAGGGTTTTGGTACGCTGCCCAATGAGAGAATGCATCAAGAAGTTGTCCGACAGGTGGCCATGCAAACGCGAGAATCGCACCAACGACGATCGCCGATAGACCGGTGACAATGGGCACAAATCGCTTACCCGCGAAGAAGCCCAAATATTCCGGCAGTTTGATATTGTAGAAGCGGTTGTACATGATTGCCGCGACCGCACCGATAAAGATGCCGCCAAACACCCCGGTTTGCAGCGTCTCAACGCCCATGATGGTGGCGTCAGTTTCTAAGCCACGCAGACCAGTCACGATACCGAGCGATGCGTTCATAATAATTAGGCCAACTAAGCCAGCGAGCGCAGCCGCACCGTCATTGCCTTTTGATAACCCGAGCGCTACACCGACCGCAAACATCAACTGCATGTTGCCGAACACGCCTTCACCGGCGGCGAGCATCACTTTGTTGACCGCGTCTGGAATAAACGCAAAACCCGCGTTACCAATACCCAGCATCAAGCCGGCCACCGGTAACACCGCCACAGGCAGCATCAACGACCGCCCTATTTTTTGTAGTTGTCCAAATATACTTGCAAACATGGTTTCCTCCTGACGAATGCCAGTGTTGTAGGACCTGATTCCTTCAGGTCATGTTGTTTCACGTAAGGTCAGGATGATCATAGCGAGCAAGGCGGCGCCTAAGGTTACAAAAGGCAATCAGTTTGTAAGTGGCCGCTTACAAATCTCTTACACCGAGAAGTGAAAATTGCAATCGGCTCGATTGTGCATGGGCGTTTAAGAATGCATCATATTGGCCAGCGCCAAACTCAGGACGGACACAGGGAAAGTAGGATGGAAAACAAGCAGATACTGGTCGTCGATGACAACCTCGACCTTCGTGAAGCCTTGTCAGATTACCTTGGCCGCGCAGGGTTTGAAGTGCTTTGCGCGGAAAACGGCGGCGTGATGTGGCAACTGCTCAACGATCACCATCCTGATTTGATCATCCTCGATATTATGATGCCCGGTGAAGACGGCTTTACCTTGTGCCAAAAACTGCGCAAAAAGTCCGATATCCCGATCATCATGCTGACAGCCGTCACCGAAGAAGCCGACCGAGTCGCAGGGCTAGAAATGGGCGCTGACGACTACATCACCAAATCATTCAGTCCGCGTGAACTGCTCGCGCGCATCAAAACGATTCTGAGACGCAGCCAATCGACCGCCAATAGCAAACTGACGCGTAAAGTGCGTTTTGACGATTGGTTGTTGGATACCGTAACCCGGCAACTAACCCATGTTGCTAGCCGCGAGGTTAAGCAACTTAGTGGCGCGGATTTGTCGCTGCTCGGTTTGTTCGTCAACCACGCGCAATCAATATTGTCGCGCGATGATATTGCGCGCGAGATCTGGGGACGCGATGCTGACCCGTTTGAACGCGGCATTGACGTGCAGATCAGCCGCTTGCGTCATCACCTTGAAGATAAAGACCGTTCGCTGATCCTAACGGTGCGCAATAAAGGCTACATGCTGACCACGGACGTGCATTATGAGAATTAAACGCTGGACGGGGTCACTGGTCGTTCGCACCAGTGTGTTCTTGTTGCTGGTGATCATTCTGGCGCAGGTATTATCCGGGATTATCTGGTATCAACACGCCAGCGAACGCGATAAAGAAGGCCTGACCACCACGGTCAAAAGCTTAGCACTGAGTGCTTCTTCTACCATCGCCTTCTTTCAAACCCTCCCTTCGGAATATCGCCACTTGGTGCTCAATCAACTACGCAACATGGGTGGTACGCGCTTTTTCGTCTCACTCAACAATCACCAGATTGACGTCGACCCACTGCCAGAGAGCGAGCGCAAAACGTTGGTCATCAACCAAGTTCGCGAGGTATTAGAAAGCGAGTTGAGCGGCATTCCTAATATCGAGGTGGAGTTTACCCAGCGTGACAAACTCAAAGTGTTCAACAACGAGCTACCTATCGACGAACTGCCGCTATTGTGGGCGCATTATTCGCTTTCGTTTGGTGACCTCAATCCGCCTATTCTGGTGATGCAGGTCGAAGTCGCGCAGAACGAATGGTTTTATCTCGCGGCGGTGCTACCCGCACCTTACATCAACCTAGAAACTAACTATTTTGAGTTGCGCCAATGGCTGACGCTATTGGTGTCCGCGCTAATGCTGTTGCTGTGTACCTGGTTTATCGTTCGCAAGGAGATTCAACCCATTCGAGAGCTGGCAAAAGCCGCAACCCTGATGTCGAGCCGACTAGACGTGCCCGAAGTCTCTGAGCGAGGCAGTAACGAACTGAAAGCGGCGGTACGCGCGTTTAACAAAATGAATCGACGCATCGACAGCCACATTAAAGACCGCGAGATGCTGTTCAGTGCCATCTCCCACGATCTGAAAACGCCAATAGCCTGCCTAAAACTGCGGGCGGAAATGCTGGATGACGACGCCGACCGAGAACGTTTTGTCCGCCTGAGTAACGACCTAGACTTGATGGTCAAAGGCGCATTGCAATGCATTAAAGAGACCGATATCCACGAGGAAATCGAGCCGATCAATTTCACCCAACTGATTCAGCACATTTCCGCCAATATCGCCGATGCGCCGGACACAATTCGCATCCACGGCGAAATCCGCACCCACTTTGCTGGTAAACCGTTAGCGATTAAGCGCTGCATTCAGAATCTGGTCGATAACGCGCTCAAATACGGCTATCAAGCGGACATTACGCTGAGTGAAAGCCCAGAGTCGATCCAGATTGAAATTGAAGATCACGGTGATGGTGTTGACGATTTATTACTTGAAAAGCTCTGCCAGCCATACTTCCGCGCTAGCAACGATAAAGAAGGCAGTGGGCTGGGGTTAACCATTTCACAGAGCATTGCAAAGGCTCACGGCGGCAGTTTGTCGCTGAGCCATTCTCAGTTTGGCGGCCTCTGCGCCACACTGACTTTCCCGAGAGACTGACTATGAACAAACTGGCATTCTTGTTCCCACTGTTGCTCGCCCCTTGCGACGCTCACGCTGAGTCGCCACAAGGGGTAGAGTTTTTACATTGGTGGACTTCTGACGGCGAACAGCAAGCGCTGCAAACACTCAAAGCTCAGCTAAAACAGCATGATATCGAGCTGCTGCAAAGCCCGGTGTTAGGCGGTGGTGGCGACAGCGCGATGACAGTACTGCAAGCTCGCGCGCTGGCGGGCAATCCACCGAGCTTCGCGCAAATCGAAGGGCCAAGTATTAAGGCGTGGGATGCCATCGGTATTTTGCACAACGTTAACGCGGTTGCCGATGAGCAACGCTGGGACGAGGTGCTCTACCCGCTGTCTATCGAAATCAATAAAACACAAAACGGCTATATCGCCCTGCCACTTACACTGCACCGCTTGAACTGGCTGTGGGTCAACCACAAGCTGCTTAAACAACTGAATCTGTCCGCGCCGAAAAACTGGCAAGAGATGTTCGCCGCCATGGAGCTTGCCAAGCAAAATGGTATCGTACCGATCGCGGTCGGTGAGCAGCCGTGGCAAGTCGCCCAACTTTTCGAGAACTTAGTGATCTCCACTGGCGGTGTTGAGTTCTACACCAATGCGATGGTTAAACTTGAACGAGACAGCATCGACAGCGATACACTGCGCCAAGCGCTGACGCAATTTCGCCGCCTGAGTTTGTTGATCGACAACCAATTACCTGACAGTAAGTGGGATACGGCGACCCAAGCGCTAGCCGACGGTCAGGCGCTGTTTCAAATCGGTGGAGATTGGATTTTGGGTGAGCTGCTCGCCAATCAAGTCTCAGTTCCGCAAGAGGTCGGCTGTTACCCAACGCCTGACAGCGATGGTGTATTCCTCTACAACATGGACAGTTTGGTGTTTATGTCGAGCAAGTCGTTTTCTGCCGAGGCGGCTCAGCAAACCGCAAGCGCGCTGGCAGACGTCGAGTTTCAAGCTAAGTTCAATAAGGTAAAAGGCTCGATTCCGGTACGTACCGATATCGACATCAGCGATTTTAATCCGTGTCAGGTCCAGTCATATCAAGACTTTCACTACGGCGTTAAACACAACCTCGCTGTGCCGAGTATGATTGATTCGATGGCAGTCAATCCGGTTGCCCAGCAAGCGATAAACTCGGAAATCTTCCGTTTTTACCGCAATCCCAAGATGGAACCCGACGAGCTGATAAAACGCATTATTGCTATTTCGCAAAGCGGTTAATGGCAATGAATTTGTGCCGAGTGGAATAAAAAAGCCCCAATGATTGGGGCTTGAATGAAGCGAAGTATGCCGTTTAAAAATAGTGGAAGATCGGCGGTTCATGCATCAAGAAGTTTTGATGGGAGATGTTCCACGCATACGCGCCCGCTAAGGTAAACACAACGTAATCACCAATATCGACGTGGGCGACGTGTTGATTGCGTGCCAGCACATCTTTGGGCGTACAAAGCTGGCCGACAAAGGTCGCTTGTGCATGCTGAATTGGGTGAGAAATCTCATGGTGTTGCTCGCTTTTCAGGATGACGAATGGATGATCATGGCTCTGCGCTGCTGGCGTGCGGAAATGGTGGGTTCCTCCGCGCGCGATGACAAAGTTTTCGCCAAGATTTTGCTTAATATCCAGCACTTCCATTACGTAATAACCGCATGCCGCCGTGATGAAACGTCCGCATTCAAAACGCAGTGTCCAATCTTGCACTTGCTCTTTAGCGATGAGGAATTCCAACTTGTCGCAAAACTCCATCCACGGAAAGTGTTGCTCAGGGTTTTGGTAGTTAATCCCCATGCCTCCACCCAAGTTGATCATCAGCTCACCGAGTTCAAACTCTTGTTGCCACGTTTTCACGACTTGGAAATAGCGCTGCATTAACGCTAAGTGACGTTCAACATCAAGCTGATGCGACATCAAGTGAAAATGGAAGCCTTTCAGCGACACTTGCGGGAAATCGCGCAGCAACATCAAAGCATTGCTCAGTTCGGACTCGTCCAAACCAAAAGGAGTCGGCTTGCCGCCCATCGCCAACTTGCTGAGCGTGATGTCGCCAATATCAATGTTCATACGCAAAAAGATCGAAGCAGGGCGGTTGAGGCGCTCGGTTAGCGCACCAATGCGTTGCAGCTCGGTGAGGCTTTCGACATGAATTGCATCAACATCAAGATCAATCGCTTGTTGCAATTCACTTGGCATTTTTCCTGGGCCACCGAAGATCAATGGCTTATCGAGTTGTTGCTGGTGGAGGTGTGTCAACTCCCCGCCAGATGCTGCTTCAAAACCATCGACATACGGCGCGAGCGTGTTGAGAATAGGGCCCGATGGATTGGCTTTGGCTGCGTAAAATAGCTCGACATTTCTCGGCAAAACGTGACGCAGTTGTTTGATGTGTTCTTCTAAGGCGTTTAGGTCATACAAGTACGCGCACAAGGGTTGATTTTGCTGCTGTGCGAGCGTGTGAACTTGTTGGCTAACGCGTGTCGGTAGAGAGAGGGAATTAGGCATGTTGCGCTCCTTTTTCGTGTTGCTGCCAAGGCGCGGCGACTTGGGTATAGCCCGACTCCTTATCGGCTTTTTGCATCAAACGCGTGGTGAAATTATTTTTGCTTGGGAAGTGACCGCCATTCAGCAACGCTTCTAGTTCCGGCTGTTTTCCATTCACTGATTGCCAACGCACAATGGCACTTTGCACCGCATTCCATAGCGTTTGCTCTAGTGGCTCATCACCTTCTGCGATGAAGAAAATCGCTTCGCTGATGTTGTTGATAAAGGTGCAGTATCCGATGCGATTCCAGCCTTGTTCGCGACTGTAGTAAACCGATTGTCGCGCGCGTTCAGACAAGTCAGTTAATGTTTCTGCTGGCCAGAACTCCGGCAGTAATTTAGTGCCTTCCAAATCACGAATCCAAACACAACACGGCATCTCTTGCTCAAAGCCAATCAAGGTGTTTTGCAAATGCGGCTCAAACGCCACCCCGTGTTTGAAGTAGTAGTTAAACACACCCGGAATTAGGCAATGCAAATAGCGTTCAAACCACAGTGTCGCGATGTCGGAATAGCGATTTTGCGTAGTACGCGCTTTGTTTTTAAGGCGTTGAGCAATGCAACTGTTGCCGTTTTTGTCGTAAGCAAACAGAGCGCCAGCGAGGGTTGGTTTTAAGATATCGACTTCGCTCAGCGAGAAATTTTCGCGATACAAAATCCCAAACGATTCGCGCGCTTTGGTGTTGTCGTCCCAATTACGCTCAGCGACGCTTTCTAGATTCAACGTGGTGGCGTAAGGCTCTGTCATCACTTTAAATACGGGGTTGTGCAGCTGTTCGTTTTCTCTAATTGGTTTAAGAATCGACGTGAGCTGCACGGCGCTGTCGAGTTCGTACCACGCGTTTTTGCGCACGCAATTGGTTAATCGTACGTTGATGGAGAATTTCGCAAACCAGTCCATGTCTGGGTGGTAGAGGGTACGAACCGAAGAGGTCGGCTGCATCTTTTCACCACCTAAACCCAGTGGCGTGATCTTGCCTTGTTCAATGGCACGCTTCACGCTTGGGTTGCTCAAAATGGTGTAGCTTTCCCAAGGATGACAAGGGTAGAGGGTCTTCCCATCGCTGGTGGCGTGTTGTGGCGCGAGCTGTTGTAGCATGCGTTGCGCAGGGTTAGCTTCTCCGTCGGAACTCAGCACATCAAGTAAGGACGTATCCACTTCAAACCAGTACAGCGGGACTTGCGCGCCGACTTCTGGAGAAAACGCCAAGAGATCATCCATGGTGACGCCCGAACGACTTTTTGGGGTCGGATGGAAAGTGTGCCCCCAAATCAGAGACTGTTCCGAAGCGATAAATTCGTTGTGATGCGATTTGGGCGCGACGTTGAGAAACTGCTCGGTAACCAGCACGCTATTTTCCAGTTGTTCGATCAGCTCATGGTTAAACGGGATCGCCAACACCTGCTTGAGATAGTTAAGCAAAAGCGTAAGAGTTTGCGTGGCATCCAATTTCGCCCAGCCAGATCCCGGCATTTTCGCCCACGGCAGTTCTGCCAATTTGATTTTGCCCAGTTTGCTCGCGTAGTGAATCGGCAAAACCAGCACGCCATTTTGTTGAGACAGATGAACGGCTACCCGTTGCTTGGCGGAATAGTTGCGTTTTAACGTTTGGGGTAGCGATGTCGATTGGTAGCGCCATTCCACTTGTTGATTCGGTAGCGCAAATTCACGTAAGTAACAATTAAGAACACCCATTATCGTGTTGAGTTGGGCTTTCTCTCTATTGAGCTGCACATCATGCGCGCGCAACTCGCTAGTCTGAGAGGATTGAGTTTGTAACATGTTGATTTCCAAATTTTGAATGGAGAACCAGCGCGATCAAGGTGATTACGCTGACTATCGCAGAAAGTAGGAAAGGAACCTCAAGTAGCCCCAAGCTAGAAATGAAAGAAGCGCAAAATCCCGCCGCCACGCCACCCCATTTGGACATGGCATCAAAGCGAGAAAATACTTTGCCACTAAGTTTGCGATCCAGATTGCTCGCAAGATGCTGATGCAATCCGTGATAACAACACACCATCGCGATGCCGAAGATAATTCTCGCAGCAATGAGTGCGGTTTCGGACGCAATCAAATGCAAGGCAGAGCTCACGGCAAGCAATGCAAACCCGAGCCACAACGTGCGCAGCGGTTGATGGCGATTCAGCCCATCTGACAACACGTGGATTTTGCCTGCCAGCAACAGATAGAAGCCATGCGGCAGTGCGTACAAAAAACCGATCCATGCGTGGTTAGTGATGCCATATTGCTGCACAAACGGCGAGAAATAAGGAAAGGTCACCACCATGGAAAATGCAAACCCGAACTGAGCAAAGAAGATCCAACGAATGGCATGCATTGCGTTTTTCTGTGCAACCGGTTTTTCTTGCTGAGATTCTGAGTTTGGCTTTTCGAGGTTTCGTTCGGCGGGTTTATCCGCAGGCAGTGTTAGCGTGATGCCCATAGCAATTAAAGGCAAAACGCATAACCACAGGTATGCGTTGAGCGGGTTGGTCTCTGACAAGCTCCAGCCGAGCCCAATGGGCGCAACGATCAGCGCCAAGCGAGCAGATAGTTGGGTTTTATTGAGTGACTTGCCGAGTGTTTTGGCTTCTTTAATTTGACTAGATAAGTAGCTGTTCGAGGCGGCCATGGTGCCGCCAAAGGTTCCTTGAACAATAAGACCAAACACAAACATGGCGAGGTTGTCTGCCAAGCCGCACAGCGCAAACCCTGCTGCAAGGCCAAGTTGCGCACGCAAGAGTGAGCGGCGGCGACCGTAGCGATCGGCAAAGTTGCCCCAAAATCGCGCCGCCAACGCAGTACAAAACGTGGGTAGGATAAACAATACCCCTGCCCAGTCCGCATCAATGCTTGCGCCTAACGTTGGCAACACGACGGGTAGAAATAGCGGCATACCTAACGCGGCAAACGCAGCGATAAAGTGGCACAACAACACACTGTAGATGAGTTTGGTCATAATCGTTTAACGTACGCTTTTTTTGATGGCTTCTAAGTAGGCGCGTTGCGCTTCTTCGCTAGAAAGCAGCAAGAAGTTCGGAGCCGACAAACCATAGAACTTATTGATGTCGCTCGCGCCAGAGGCTTCTTTCGAGAGCAAACTGCCAGAGCTCAACAAGTACTTGGCGTACAAATCAGGTGCTTCTTGCAGTAACTCGCGTGCCAGTTTTGTCTCTAACCCTTCGCCTTCTAATCGGTTGAGTTGTTCTGCAATGCTTTTGGCCACGATGGCGTAAAGCGATGCTGAAGAGGCAATGCCCTTCGCAGCCATGGCTTCTACAATCGCTGCAATATCCAGTTGTAATGTGATGGTGGTAAACATCTGACCGAGCGCCAATTCATTGTCGACTTTGATGCGCTGGTCGAGCAGTTCATCGCAATTCACAGGAGTTGTTCCTGCGCCGTGTTTTTGGGCAGCATGCTCTGTTGCGAAGTTGAAGCGCTCTGGCCAAATTCGCGCCGCGTCGTTGTCTTTCATTGCGAGCGTCATTTTGCCCTGTTGATCAAATGCAACGATGGCGTTTTGCTGGTTGGACTCCAATGCGATGCCATAACGAAGCCACAAGGTAAGGTGTACTTGGCATAATAAGTCGACGTAATCTTGGAACCACGCCAGCGTATCTTGTTGATAGTACTGCTCCGCCAAATGTTCTAAGAACAAGCGGTCGTCAGGCATTGGGCTTGCCAGTGCGGCAACCGGAACTAACGCTTTATCTTCGCAATGAGTAAGTGGGTACTCACGTACGATGTACGCGAAGGTTTTATCCTCGCCGACGTGTCCACCGTGTTTTTCGTTGCAATGGAACAAGCGACTGTTTAAGTCGGCGTCCGTTTGTTCAAGGTGGCTGAGTAGGCGTTCAAACCAGTGGCCGTCATACAGTGTTGAAGGCTTGATTAAGCGAATGTTTTTCGTGCCTAGCGATCGCATGATCAGCGGAACTTTGATGTGAATGTGCGGTGCGTCGTTGACGACCACAGTACGAACGGAAAGCGTTGGCGTCACGTCTAGGCACGTAAACGGCGCTTCTATCATGCCTTCGGGTAAGGCTTCTAAAGAGCGAAGGGTTAGCGGATGCGCAGGGAACAGTACGTGGTTCAGTGCAAAATCAGCAGGAAGCCCCACTTGATCCATTGTTGGCCAGCAATCAGGTTGTTCGCTGGTTAATGTCACCAGTGATTTTTCAATCGCAATCCAATGCAGAGCAAAGCTTTGTGCGAACTCGGGCGCGTACTTAGCAAGGTCTTCATCGCTCAGACCAAACTTCGCACGCGCAGTTGGATAGTACGGATGGTCAAGGTAAGAAGCGATCTGGTCGGCTAGCAGCAGCTTTTTATGCCAGGAACCAAGCTCGGATATTGGTTGAGAAATGTGGTCTGCGTGATGATGAAACGCTTGGTCACACAGCGCTTTGTGTTTCTCTGCGCATCCCAGTTCTTGAAGGTACCCCGCCAACAATTCGTGAGAGCTCTCATGCGCCAGTGTCGTTAGTAGCGCAATCCACTCTTTGTAATGTTGTTGATGCTCGACTTGGCCATTTTTCTCCACCCACCAACCTTGCGGTGTTTCGTCATTGGCGTGACCGTAGCGCCAGTGCTGCATGTAATACGTTGGCGCAACGGGTAAATACAACGTGAAATCAGAGTTGGCAAATATCAGCCAGACTTGCTCGTCTTGAGGAACAATTACCCCTTTTGGCGCGTCGCTACTGAACTTGGCTTTTGACAAAATGCCAAACATATCTTCGCGTAAGCAAGTGTCGATCAATCGTTTCGTTAGATACAAAGCGTTGTCATTCATGCTGCCACCTCGCGAGTCGGAGCTAGATCGAAATTGCTAAGCGCGTTCTGCAGCGCTTGGTCGAGGTTTCGCCCTGATGGTGAGACAATCGAAATTCGGGCGAGATAATCCTTATTGGAATAACTCTGTTGGAAGTGTTCTCCAGCGGTTTTTAGTACCTGTTGCTGGGTGATGATATCGTCATCGTGTTGGATGAAGGAGGTCGAATCTCCATCAATCACACCGCTGTGCTCCGCAACTACGTAGTGCACGTGAGCTGAACCATGAATTTGGTAATCGCCGTCCAATCTTCGGCCTAAATGCAGACCTAAAATCGTGCTAAACCAACCGAAGTGAGCGAGATTGTTGAGCAAGAATTCGCGACCATCTCCAATGCTGCGGTAGTTAATTTCCACTAGGACTGGGCCGTTTTCAGTGATAATAAATTCGCTGTGGCAAACACCAAAACCAACGCCAAACGCTTTCAGTTGAGCCACGCAAGCTTCTCGGTGAACAATGCCGTTTGGTCCGTTCCAGTCTGCGGCCGTTTCAATAAAGTAAGGCGGCTCTGAGAGCGACACATCAAAGCCGCCCACGGCGATAAGGCGCTCACCATCTCCTAAAGTTTCTAGCGTAACCAACGGCCCTTGAAGGAAATGCTCCACCAGAATGGCGGCGTTTGGGTGTTTTTGCCAAAACGCATCGCAGTATGCGTCGAGCTCGCTTTGGGAGTCACAGCGCTGCACATCTAAACTTGCCACGCCTTCTTTGGGTTTTGCCACGACAGGAAAGGCCATGCCTAATGCCACATTCGAATGGCGGTGCAGCAAACAGCTTTGTATGTTGGGTAGGGCTTTTTCATTTAACACTTGTCGAGTTAAGTGTTTGTTTTTGGCCTTTAACGTGACAGACCAATCTTTGGATGGGAGGCCAAAAAATTGCGCGCAGATGGCGGTGGAAGTTTGTAAGTGATCACTATTGCTGAAAATAGCGTCTGGCTTTAATTCATGCTCCGTGATGGTTTCGATGAGTTCTAATGGGTTGAAGACATCACATTCTAGAATGGTATCCGGATTAAAGTGACTATCACGACTCGCCAGCTCTAAATGGCTGAGCTTATGGTCGGTGATAAGAACGACGTGAAGGTCCATCGCTTTAGCTGCAGGCACGAAGCCGTGAGTGACTGCATCGTTAACGACATGACTTACGATAATCATCGTAGATTTCATGAGCTTTCCTAATTTTCTAACATTTTCTTCTAACGTTGATAAAGTCGCTCACGGTCGTCTTCCAATGTGCCTCTCGCAAGACGGAGGGCAGAAGTTTTAGTGTTTATTGTTATTATGTTTGGTTTTTTTTGTTGTTAGTTGTGTTTTTAGGGTAAATAAATATAGAGCATAAAATTAATATTGCAAATAGAAATAATATTTGTTCTTATTTCCATCCGTTGGCTTTATAACAACTAAACGGAATTATGGAATGAATAAATTATTGACCCTGACCCCCTTGGCGGTCGCGATTGGTTCTTCACTAGTAGCACCAAGCGCAGTGGCTTCAGAAGAGACGAACTCAACCTCATCAGCAACTGAAACGATTCAAGTCTTCGGGCATCAGTACGAAGGTTATGCTGAACACATGCCTCAATCAGGCACCAAAACTGACGTGGAATGGCTTGATGTGCCACAAGCAGTATCCGTAGTAACGAAAACAGAAATGCAAGACCGAGGCGCGGTGCGCTTAGTGGATGCGCTAGATGGGGTAGCCGGGGTCAATAACACCTTGGGCGAAGGCAGCCGCGATCAGTTCATGATCCGTGGTTTTGATTCACTCAACGATATGTACCGTGATGGCTTGCGAGATGACGGTACGTTGCAGTCTTACCGCAGCTTAGCAAACGTTGAACGCGTTGAAATTGTGAAAGGCCCTGCGGGTGCTTTGTATGGCCGTGGTTCTGCTGGGGGCATCATCAACTTGGTGACGAAACGCGCTAACGGTGAGGATTTTACTCACGTAAACGGCAGTGTAGGCAGCAACAACCAGTATGTTGGTCAGGTCGACAGCTCAATGGCGTTTTCAGATAAGGTCAACGGGCGTATTAACTTGGAATACCGTCAAGCCGACTCGTACGTTGATCATGTTGATTCAAACGATTTCTTCATTGCACCGACCATTCGTGTGTTACCAGCGGATGGTCACACCATTGATATTGAAGTGGAATACGCCCATCAAGAACTAGTGCCATATCGTGGTGTGCCATCAAAAAATGGCAAGCCAGTTGATTTGCCAGTAAGCACTTACTTTGGCGGCACAAACGACTATCAGGAGTCAGACAGTCTCCGTATTGCGGTGGATTACGAATGGCGTCTGAATGATCAATGGGTATGGAACAACCGAGCGGCGTTCAACCATATCGAACTTGAGCAAAAAGGCACGCGTCAGGGCAAAGTGACGGGTAATGAAGTGTCTCAAACCGTCAACAACTTTGGTTACGATCCGCGTACTACGACCACTTTACAATCTGAGTTGGTTTGGGAAACCAGGGACAATCAATTGATGGTGGGTGCAGATTTCAACCAGATCGATATCGACCTAACGTTGGCAAGTGACAAAACGCTTCCTCCGCAAAACATCTACGACCCAGTCGTTGGTCCAACGCCTGATCCGGGCTTTAAGCCATTTCGTGACAATACCACCACCACGACAGGTTTGTATGTGCAAGACGTCTATACGTGGGGTGACCTTTCTTTGATCGGTAACGTGCGTTACGACTCGATGGAGCTAGAACAACAAAAAGCGGGCTCAGATAAGGAAAAATTGGATGATGACAAAGTCAGCTACCGTGCTGGTTTGGTATACCGCATCAATTACGACACATCCGTTTACGCCAGTTTAGCGCGCTCTTGGCAGTTACCGTACGCAGGCATCTACATCAATCCAAAGTTGGCGGAATTCTTCCATACCGACTTAAAAGAGGTGGGGGCGAAAGCGTACCTTTTGGATAACGCATTAATGTTGAATGCGGCACTGTTCCAGATTGATCAAGAGCAACCACAAACTAACGTGGACGGTGATGTGATCGACAAAATTGAAGTGCGTCACCAAGGCATTGAATTAGAGGCTCGCGGCCAAATCACTAAACAGTGGGACATCTCTGTGGGTTACAGCTACTTAGACGCGGAAGACAAAGCCACAGGCAAAAAGCCGAACGATGTATCAGACCACTTGTTCTCTCTTTGGAGCACTTACCAATTGGATGACAACTGGCGTTTAGGCGGTGGTGTGAAGTACGTGGGCGACCGTTACGCAGGTAACGACGAAGCCGTCGCACTTGGCGATTACACAACGGTGGATTTGATGGCGGCGTACACCACTGGTCGTCACAAAATCCAAGCGAACGCTTACAACATTTTGGATGAGAAATACATTCTTGGCGCAACAAACGGCACGTCTGGCTTAAACCAGATTGGCTACGGCGCACCAGCCGAGTTCATGCTCAGCTACGGATATCAGTTCTAGGCTTTTTGTGCGTAGTTAGCGCCTGTTAGCCAATTTTTACCTCATATTGAGGATGTTTAGCCCCGAGAGCCTACGGGATGTATTCTGCCCGAGGCTCAATTTCTCGCAAAGGAGACCTTAATGTCTTACCAGAATTTGGATGGTAAAGTGCGTGTACGTGCTGGTTTGTCTACCACTTACAGTGTGCTCGCGATTGCTATCGCTTCTGCCACCTCCATGAGCGCAGTTGCCGCTCCTGCCGCAAAAAACGAAACCACCGTGATGGAAACGGTGGTTGTCACTGGCAGCGTGATTGGCAACTCTGACATTGAAGACGTCAAAGAGTACCCAGGTGCTCGTACCGTCATTACCCGTGATCAAATTGAGAAAACCGCAGCGGGTTCGATTGATAATGCGTTACAGCGCGTTCCGGGTATTAAAGTTCAGGATGAAAGCGGAACGGGCGTATTGCCTAACATTTCCGTACGTGGTTTGAAAGCAAGCCGCAGTGGTCATGCGCAGTTCTTGATGGATGGTGTGCCGCTAACGCTCGCGCCTTACGGTCATACTGGTCAGTCTATCTTCCCAGCAACGCTGTCGATGCTTGATCGTATTGACATTGTACGCGGCGGTGCCGCAGTGCAGTACGGTCCAAACAACGTCGGTGGTGTGATCAACCTAGTGACCAAACCGATTCCACACACGTGGCAAACGGAAATCAGTAACCGCCTTACCGTGTTTGATGGCGGTGATGCGCCGCTGAATGATTTTTACCTACGCACGGGCGGTTGGTTAAGCGACACATTCGCGCTGCAGTTGGAGGGTAACTTCCTAAAAGGCGAAAGCTTCCGTGAACATTCCGATACGGACGTGAAGAACTTTCAAGCTAAAGCACAGTGGCTATTGAGTGATACTCAAGAGATTCAAGCATTCCTGCAACGTTACGATGCTGAAACGCAAATGCCGGGCGCACTTTCGCCACAAGATTACGAGCAAGATCGTCATCAATCGAAACGTCATTACGATGATTATGAAGGTAAGTCGACGCGCTGGAGTGTTAAGTACATCCACGATTTGCCATTTGCCGACAGTGCCGAGCTAGAAGTGCTAACGTTTGGTCATAAGTCAGAGCGTCTTTTCAAGTGGGGCTTTAACAGCGCGGGTGGCCATTGGGCGGATCCGGCTTTGCCTTCTACGAAAGTAAGTACTTCACCACGAGAGTTCCGTGTTTATGGTATCGAACCTAAGCTTGCTGTTTTTGTTGATGGAGGTGCCATTACGCAAAACTGGATTATAGGGACTCGTTACATTAATGAAGACATTCAATATAAAGTGACACAAACACCAGTGTCAGGCGGAGCCACAAATGTACCGCGAAACTGGCACCTTGATACCGATGCGTACGCAGGATATGTGAGCAACGAAGTCGGGTTGTTTAATGGTGCGTTAAAAGTCACGCCCGGACTTCGTTATGAATTTGTTGATATGTCCTATAAAGATTTGGGCAGCGGGCAAGAATCTGGAAACAAGGTGACTGAATTATTGCCTGGTGTGACGATCGCATATAACTGGAATGAACAATGGCTGAGCTATGCCAATGCGCAGAAATCTCTTCGCGTTCCTCAGCTTGTTAATGTTCGAGGGGTCGGTAAGGAAAGCAGTGAGTTGGCTTGGAACTACGAACTTGGCGTTCGGTATGTTCAAGATTCAACAAGCTTCAATGCAGCTTTGTATCGCATTGACTTTAAGGATCAGTTGCAGTGGCGGAGTGCGACAAATACGTCTGAAAATATAGGTAGAACCCTTCACCAAGGTTTAGAGCTTTCTGCTCGTTACGTGCCTGAAGCACTACCTGCACTGAGTTTAGGCGCAAGCTATAACTATCTAGACGCTACGCTTGAAGAAGAAGGTGAGAATAAAGGTAATCAACTGCCTTACACCTCTAAGCATCAGCTTGGTTGGGATGCAACCTACGCATTTTACGGCATGGACACCACGCTATCGGGCTTCTACTTCAGTGATTCGTATACCGATAACGCCAACACCAGTGCCGAAGACGCAATAGGTGAAACGGGCAAAGTGCCGTCTTACATGGTGTGGAACTTCAATTTAGGCACGGATTTATACAAAGACGACAAAGGCAAGTTGCGCATGAATGTTGCAGTAAACAACTTGTTTGACGAGGAGTATTACTTCCGTGGGATTGATACCAGCCCAGTTGGTCGATACCCAGCTCCGGGACGCTCTTACACGCTGGATCTGAACTATCAGTTTTAAGCGTTTCGTTCACCGAGTTTGAAAAGAAAAGTCGCCAATTTACCTTGGCGACTTTGCCGATCTTAGGTACTGGAAAACTCTTAGCACTGGAAAAGCAAGATGAAAAATAAAAAACAATTTACGATCAAACACTTTTCAACCGTTTTGCTGATGCTACTGAGCTCAGCTTTGATGTCATTTAGCGCATTGTCTCAGGCGCGCAGCGTGCAAGATGAGCAAGGCATTTTTGAGCTAGAAGCGATACCTCAACGTATTGTGGTTTTGGAGTTTTCGTTTGTGGACGCTCTGGCGGCCGTCGATGTCTCACCAGTAGGCGTTGCCGATGACAACGATGCCACACGAGTCATCCCTGCTGTTCGTGACAAGATCGAACCTTGGCAATCGGTCGGCATGCGCTCACAACCGAGTTTAGAGGCGATTGCGGTGCTCAAGCCTGATTTGATCATTGCCGATGCCGAACGCCATCGTGCTATTTATCAGGATTTGCAGCGAATTGCGCCAACCTTGCTGTTAAAAAGCCGTGGAGAGACATATCAAGAAAACCTCGAATCTGCACAGAAAATCGGGGTTGCGATTGGCAAGCAAGCGCAAATGACGCAACGCATTGAGCAGCACAAACAGACCATGGCAGAGTTTAAACAGCATTTTGCGACACAAGAAACCATTCAGTTTGGTGTGGTTTCCGACAAAGGGATGTGGCTGCATAGTCCGGTTTCTTACGCTGGTGGCGTTTTGAGCACACTAGGCATCCAAAGCCCGCTGGCTCCATCTGAGCGCAATGCGTATATCCCAACCAGCTTCGAACTTTTACTAAAAACCAACCCTGATTGGTTGCTGGTTGGACTTTACTCTCAACCAAATATCGTGGATGAATGGCGCAAAAATCCATTGTTTAAGCTGCTAACTGCGGTGAAAAAACAGCAACTGGTCGAAGTCTCTCCGGAACTGTGGTCATTGAATCGCGGCATGTTGGCAGCGGAAGAAATTGCCCGCAACCTTGAAGCGTTATTGGGGCGCTCATGAGTGCGTCGATAATCTCGGATAGCCCGTCTTCGGTTAGCAAATCGCATTGGAAAGCGAGCTTGTTTGTCTGTGCTATGGCGTTGTGTACGCTGTCAGGCTATACCGCCTCAATGATTGGCTGGTCTAACTTTTCCTTGAGTGTTAATGATCTGACAAGCTATTGGTTTGCGTTTGATGAGGGCAATATGCTGCATCAAATCCTCGCGACGCTGCGTGCGCCTCGTGCCTATGCTGGGTTATTAATTGGCGCTTCGCTTGCGGTATCCGGAGTGCTGATGCAAGGATTAACTCGTAACCCTTTGGCGTCGCCATCCATTCTCGGCATTAATGCTGGTGCGGCGTGTTTTATGGCCTTGGCGTCCATCAGCGTACCATTCTTTAGTCAATTAAACCCAATCATCAATGCGGTATTCGGCGCGCTACTAAGTGGTGGTGCGGTCATGTTGTTGGGCGGTTTTTTCTCCGCACGTTCTCACCCATTGCGTTTAGTGCTAGCGGGCATTGCCATCAGTGCACTGCTGATAGGGTTAACTCGTGCGTCGGTAATTTTGGCGGATGACATGGCTTACAGCGTGTTGCATTGGTTAACGGGTTCACTCTCCGCGGTAGATTCTGAGCAGTGGCAGCAACTGTGGCCTTTTGCGACTTTAGGTTTGGTGCTCGCCATGGGCTTAGCGCGAAACTTAAATTTACTCGCGTTGGGGGACGAAGTTGCTGTTGGGCTAGGTGGTAACATTCGTCTTACGCGATTTATCAGTGGTTTATCGGTTGTGCTGTTGGCAGGAACTAGCGTAGCGATTGCTGGGCCAATTGGCTTTGTCGGGTTGTTAGTGCCGCACTTGGTGCGCCCGATTGTTGGTCACAACTATCACATTCTCATTCCGGTTTCCGCCTTGTGTGGCGCGGCATTGGTGACGTGGTCAGATGCTTTATCACGCGCGATTGCTTTTCCGGCTGAAACGCCAGTGGGCGTGATTACCGCGCTGTTGGGCACACCTTGCTTTATCGCGATTGCAATGAGGAAATCATCATGATGAATCAAACCAAACTGTTTGCATTAGTTGGATTGTTGCTGATTGCGTCTTCTCTCACGCTGTTTGTTGGCGCGGCGAACATGTCGGTTCAACAGGTTTTTGCATTACTGTTTTCTTTCTCTGACTCGGACTTTGTGATTCACCAATATCGATTACCGAGAATGTTGCTCGCCATTGGCGTGGGCGCTGGGTTGGGGCTGTCAGGCGTTTTAGTGCAAGGCGTCATCCGTAATCCACTTGCCTCACCAGATTTAATGGGGATAAGCGCCGGAGCAGGACTGGCGGCTACCGCTTGGTTGGTGCTGTATCCGAATGCGCCGGTGGCAATGTTGCCGATGGTCGCCATGGCGGGAGGCTTGCTTGCCGCAGGCTTTATTGCAGTGTTGGCTTATTGGTCGAAGCCAACACCTGCGCGTTTGGCGCTGATTGGTGTTGCTGTCAGCGCATTTTTAGCCAGCGGTATCGACTTTCTTCTGATTGTGCACCCTATTGAAATCAACACGGCGATGGTCTGGCTAACGGGCAGTTTGTGGGGACGAAACTGGCAACAAGTGCCGTTTATTTGGAGTGCTCTATTGCTGCTACTGCCATTGGCGTTTTGGTTGGCATGGCGGTTAGATGTGATGGGACTGGGAGAAGAAAGCGCCACTACACTTGGCACGAAACCAAGACAGATCCAAATTCTTGCGCTGATTGCTGCGGTACTGCTGGCGAGCATCAGCGTGTCTGTGGCAGGTACAATAAGCTTTGTTGGCCTGCTTGCGCCGCATCTTGCGCGTTTGCTGTTTGGCCACAATCACAAGTTGTTGATTCCTGCCGCTGCAACCCTTGGCGCTTTGTTGGTGATTTGCGCCGATGGTCTAGCGAGAGGCTTACAGCCACCAATTGAACTACCAGCGGGTGTGCTGACTTCTGTTATTGGCGCACCATATTTCATTTTTCTTTTGTATCGTTATCGAGGTTGGTAAGCATGTTACGAACGCAGAACTTATCCGTCGCGTACGGCAAACAGACCATCATTCCAGATCTCTCTTTGTCGATTCCTCAAGGTAAAATTACCGCGCTAGTTGGCCCAAATGGTTGCGGTAAATCGACACTATTAAAAACCTTGGTACGCATCAATAAACCAGCTTCTGGCCAAGTGTTGTATGACGACAAACCACTAAGCAGCTACGGTGATAAACGCTTGGCACGCTCGTTGTCTTTGCTGCCGCAGATTCTTGTCAGTCCTGAAGGTATTACAGTCAGAAAACTGGTCGAATATGGCCGCTCGCCTTATCTCTCTCATTGGGGCCGGTTAAGTCAGCAAGACAAAGCCTTAGTCGAGCAAGCAATGCAAGATACTGGCGTGATTGAGTTTGCTGACAAGCCAGTTGAATCGCTGTCTGGCGGTCAAAGGCAAAGGGCGTGGATTGCGATGGTAATGGCGCAAGATACCGACGTAGTGATGCTTGATGAGCCAACCACTTACTTGGATCTCTCTCACCAAGTTGAGCTGATGAAACTTATGAGGCAGATGAACGACAAAGGCAAAACTGTAGTGGTAGTGCTGCACGATCTAAACCAAGCGTGCCGTTACTGCGATCATTTGGTGGTGTTGGAAAAAGGTCAGTTAGTCACGCAGGGAACGCCGCAAGAGGTACTGACAGAAGGCATGTTGGCATCGGTGTTTGATTTACAAGCGAGAGTATTTAACGATCCAATCTCAGGCACGCCGATGTGTGTGGCGGTGTAGGTCTTACGTCTTTCGAAAGCTATCTGCAATAAAAGCGTCGAGCCATAAAAATAAACCCCGCTAGTTATACATTTGCTAGCGGGGTTTGTTGTTTTTAAGTGCGTTCCTAGCGTGGCGTTTAAGCCAGTTTAAACGTCGCTACTTTCGAGTTGAGATCCTCGGCTTGTGATTTCAGCTCAGCAGATTGATTCATCGATTCTTCGGCACCAACCACCAAGTGATCAGTCACATCTTTAATTGACGTGACGTTTTGTGTGATTTCATTGGTTACGTGCGTTTGCTCTTCGGCTGCGGTCGCGATTTGCGTTGCCATATCGCTGATCAACGCAACGGCCGCGTTGATTTCATCCAGAGCCAGTGCTGCGCGATCGGCATCTTCCACTGATCCTTGGGCAAGTTGAGAGCTTGTATCCATGATGGTCACAGCGCGTTGTGTGGTCTGTTGCAAAGTCTCGATCGTCGAGCGAATTTCTTCGGTTGAGGTGTGTGTGCGTTGTGATAGCACACGAACCTCGTCTGCAACAACGGCAAAACCGCGACCTTGTTCACCTGCACGCGCCGCTTCAATCGCCGCATTCAGAGCAAGTAGGTTGGTTTGCTCTGCGATGTCTCGAATCGTTGATAGTACTGTAGAGATGTCTTGCGCGTGCTGGTTGAGCTCGCCGATGACAACGCTCGCTTGGTTGACTTCAGAAGACAAATTATTGATGGACGATTTGGAGTTGATCACCAACTCATGACCATTTTGTGTGCTCGCTGAAGAGTCTTGAGCGGCTTTAGCCGTCTGCTCTGCATGTGCTGCAATCTCTTGCGTTGCCGATGCCATTTCAGTCACAGCGGTCGCCACCATAGTGATTTCTTGTTGCTGATGGTTCAGATCGGAAACCGATTGATTCGCGCGAGTCGTGCTCAGCTCCGATTGTTGGCTCAGTTCTTCCGCTTGGTGACGAATGTGGCCAATAAGTTGCTGCAAACTTTCAACGAACTGGTTGAAGTTTTCAGCCAGTTCACCAACTTCGTCATGGTTTTCTACTTTGATGCGTTGAGTCAGGTCGCCGCTACCGTTGGCGATTTGCGCGAGCGCATTCGAAACATTGTAGAGCGGACGGAACAAGATGTTACATAGCAGGTTAAACAAAGCCACACAGATAACGACGACGATAGTGGTTGCGATGATTTGATCCCAAACAGCATCGTAAAGTGGGGCAACCAACGAGTTTTGATCTAACACTGTGACCGTTGTGAGTTTGGTGCCCTCAATATGGCGCGCGTAAACCACATATTCGGTGTTGTTAATCGAGACACGACGCTCTGTGCCGGAACGTGCGGCAGAGGTAATATCGCTGTTGTTTAGGCCTAGCTTGCTAACAGGTTGGTTCAGCAGCTTACCGTCGTTATGGGTGAAAATATTGCCCTGTTCATTGGCAATAAACATATAGCCTTCACCCGGTAGGATCACTTGGTTGAGGCTGTTTAAAATATCTCCAATTTCGACATCTGCACCCAGAACGACGGCTTGACCATGTAGTTGCAGTGCTTTACCAAGCGACACGACGTTGGCCCCCGTGGCCGCTGCGACGGTTGGGTTATCCATAAAGACTTTCGATGGATTGGCAATGGCGTTGGTGTACCAACCCCACTTGCGTGGGTCGTTATTACCTGGTGGCAAAACCACCCCATTAGCGTTGTCTTGTGAGCCGTCTGGGTAAGCGAGAAAGACGTTATCAAACGCGCCAGAGTCTCGGACTTGTTTCAAGTGCGTAACTAGAGAACGCTTTTCTGAATCGGAAGAGAGTGACGTCAGTGCTCGCTCTTTTGAGAGTAACCAGTCCTTTACGTATTGATTGTAAGATGCGCTGGTGCTTTCTAGTCGTTGCGCGACTTCGACATCCAGTCTGTTTAATGAATCTCGAAAAGACAGCCCTTCTACCAGCACTCCCCCGAGAATGATGGCAGCACTGGCAGAGATCGCCAGTTTGTTTTTTAATGATAGATTTTTGAACATAAAGCGAATAATAGATCTTTGAATAATAGTTGTTGTGTTTTTATTCTCATCAGGACTCACCGAGCCGTTGAATATGCAGCAGAAAGTCAGATTCGAATCTGTTCAATAATTATATTTTATTGCTCAAAATAAATACTGACTCCATGTCGCGATTTTGAGTTTTACATCAAATAAGAAAAAGGCTTTTAAGCTGTGTTATTTATCTATTTGTAAAGTAAGGATTTGTCTATTTTTGTAAATGATAATTAATTTCATTGAAAGGTGATTTATGTCACGTTTGAGTAGTAAATAATCCATTAAAAATGTGAAGGTCATGGAACGAGGATTATATTGATCGGCTTAATCATTGTTATGGGCAATAGTTATGCGCAGTATATTGTTAGTCCCCGCGTTATTACTGTCAGGGTGTGCTCTGACACAACAATCGACGCCGATTCAGCCTGACGCCAACTGGCATGTCGACCAGTTATCGAACGGTATGAAATACCATCTTTACCCAACAAAAGACCAAGAAGTATCGGTCCGTTTGGTTCTGAATGTCGGCTCATTCCAAGAAGAAACCAATCAAAAAGGTTACGCTCACTTTGTTGAGCACATGGCGTTTAATGGCAGCACGCATTTTACCGGCAACGACGTTGTTAAACTTTTCGAGCAATCTGGTGGTAGCTTTGGTGCCGATATCAACGCCTTTACCACTTATCAGCAAACTTCTTACCAACTTGATCTTGCCAATAATACAAAGCTGGAAGATGCCCTGAAGTGGATGAGAGATATCGGAAACGGACTTCAGTTTGCTCCTGAACAAGTAGAGAAAGAAAAAGGGGTGATTCTTGGTGAATGGCGACGTGCTAACCCGGATGATAAGTCCTTTTCTATGCATGCTTATCAAGCGTCGATTGAAGGCACTATGTATGGTGAACACGACCCAATTGGTACTCGCGAAGCGATTCAAAATGCCTCATCAAGCAAGCTAAAAGCGTTTTACGACAAGTGGTACCAACCACAAAATGCCGAGTTGGTTGTGACCGGTAATATCGACGTGGATTCACTGTCCAATATTATCAAAAACAAATTCTCGAACTGGGAAAGCACCTCGGATACCGTAATAGAGAAGCGCCGCGATATTCGAGTGAATAACCAAAACCGAATCTTGCCAAGTAACACGATGGAATCACCAAGCCTTCATTTAGTGATTGAGCGTGGTCTAAGTGGCAGCACTACGATTGAACAGCAGCATCAAGTGTGGCGTGATGAAGTCGCAACACAGCTAATTCAACAACGTCTGATTCGTGTACTTAATGATGCTGCTGAACCTTTTCAGTATGCTTATGCCCAGCCTTACTATTCCAACTACCAGCGCATGATGTCGGCAGGTATTTCGTTTGGGCCTGAGCGTCGTGAACAAATGCATCAAACTTTCATCAGCACGTTGGCGTCACTGAGAGATTATGGTGCGACCCAATCTGAGTTAGAGAGCATCATGTCAAATTGGCAAGGTGAGCTCGCAAATATTGATTCAGACTGGGACCAGCGTAAGCCAAACAGTTATGCAGAAGCGCGCGTTTTCCAAATTGACCAAGGCAGTGTGAGTCAATCAAAAGAGAGTTACGCCCAGAGTTTGTCTGAATTCATCAACAACGAGAATCTAGAGAGCATTAACACGCAATTGAATGCCTTGTTGTCTGAGCAACCAATCTTTGTGGTTGGGTTGGGGAAAAGTGAAACGTCAGCTCAGTTCAATGATGTATTTACCGAACTATACAGTGCCTACCTCCAAACTGGCGAAAAACCGTTAGAGATGTATGACAAAGTGGATGGATTCTTACAGCCTACTCAAGAAGGTACCATCACCAGCATGCGTCAGGAAGCGGGAGGCTTTCAAGTTTATACGCTATCAAACGGTGTCGAAGTGTGGTTCCAAAAAGATGCCAAAGCGGGTGGCCGAGCTTATATTTACTATGCTAGCCAAGGCGGTAAAGCCGCCGTTGATCCAGCGTTATATGCTGCGTATGAAATCGCTGCAACGACGGCGATACGCAGTGGGTTAGGGGCATTTTCTGGTTCAGAGTTAGACAGTTACTTACGCAAAAATAACATTGCGCTTAGCGCGATTCTTGATGCGACCAGTCACGGCTCACAAATTACTGCGCCAACAACGCATTTAACTTACGCATTGAATGGGTTGTACAACCTAGCGACGGAGATCAAAGTTGACGAGCGCCAGATGATGGCAGCGAAGCAAGAGTTTAAACAGCAGAGTGGCGCTTTTTTTGAATCGCCGATGGGAAAACTGATTCAAAAAGCAAACGGTAATTCTTATTTGCCGGGTAGTCGTCATCGTATAGTGTCCAGTCACGATGTGGAGCAAGTGACTTCCGAGCAAATATTGGCGGTGCATGAGCAACTTTTCAAAACCAATGATGGTTTTAAGATGGTTATTGTGGCAAATGTCGAGCCGGAAGAAATTACGCCACTCTTGCGTAAGTATGTGGCCTCCATCGAGATGAAACCGGGTCGTTCGATTGATTACCATGTTGCGTTCAACACCGACGTGCCGGCGCGAACAGTCGTTGCGGATGGTCATGAACCTTCATCGTTGTACGTAATGCGTTTGACTAACACGAACGATTACCAACGTACGGCAAGGGACACGGTTATCGAAGACATTTTGCAACGTATCAGTAATGCGCGTGTTTTGGATATTGTGCGAGAAGAGTCTAGTCTTGATTACAGCCCAAATATTTACACTGTGACGCAAGATCGCGAACCAATCTCTGATTGGCTCTTGGAATCTCAAGTTGAGCCCGAAGACGTGGCAGTTTTAGATAGCAAGTTAGGCAAAATGTTTGATGACTTAGCTTCGAACATCACGCAAAAAGAAGTGGATACGGCAGCGAAGCAATTGGCAGTAGCGATGCAAGGATTAGATGATAACCCTGCTCAGCGTGCATGGTCGTATACTCGCTACTTAGTGCATGATTACGGCGTCGATGTGTTACTTGACGTTGAGAAAGCGGCTAAGAGTGTGACATTAGAAGAAGTGAAAGCGCATGCGAGAGCAGCTTTTGGTCCACAAGCAAAGCGCTCGGTGGTGATTTTAAACCCGGCCGAATAACCACTGTAGCTTCTGACGAAGCTCGTGTCTCTAGTAATAAAAAAGACGGCGTGAAAGCCGTCTTTTTTATGCACTTTAACCAAAGAGTTTATGCTGATTTACGCGCAGGTCGCTTTTCATTGTTGGTATTGTTTTCTTTCGTGCTGGCGTTTTCTTGAGCCTTTCCTTTCAGTGTCACCACTTCTTTTTCAGGTAATTCGGCCGCTTCACCAAAGAATTTACCACCAGGTTCGATGCTGAGGTTATTACTCCAGATCCTCCCACTTACACGTCCCTTGGCAAGTACTTGAATGTGTTCTGCGTGACAGTTACCATCCATCATACCATTGATGATCAGTTGCTTAGCGTAGATCTCACCGTTTACTCGGCCGCTTTCTGCAACGACGAGAGTGCCTTCTACATTAATTTGACCATCGACGATGCCATCAATCTGGACATCGTTTTCTACTTTGAGTTCTCCGCTAACAGCACAGCCTTTGGCGATGAGAGTTGAAGCTGCTGAGCTACTCGTTGTTCCACGGTTTTGATTAAAGATTCCCATCGTATTCTTCGCTCCTTAGTAAAAATGTCTTCGAAATCATTGAGGCTCCAATCGACAAATGGCTTCGGATTCAGTGCTCGCCCAACAAAACGCACCTCGTAGTGAAGGTGAGGGCCAGAAGAGAGCCCACTGTTGCCGGAAATTGCAATCAGTTGCCCTTTTTTGACGAACTGACCGCTTTTAACTTTGAACTTTTTCAAGTGCGAATAAGAACTCGAAAAACCGAAAGAATGTTGCAGCCTGAGGAAGTTACCAGAGCCTTTATTGCTGCGGCGGGTGACTTCCACAACCCCATCTGCTGGGGCATAAACCTTAGTACCGGTATTCACGGCAAAATCGAGCCCGCGATGCATCTTAGCGACTTTTGTCACCGGATGAATGCGCTTACCGAAGCGAGAAGAGAGCCGCGCTTTACCGACCGGAGACCCGCTTGGTATTTGGTTTAACAACACCATGCGAACGTTCGACGTAATCGCCGCCGCATCAAGTCGGGCATCCAAATTATCCGTGGTAGTATGCTCTCCAACTCCAAGGACTTTCTCTAACTCTCCCAAACGCTCCGAAACAAGTTGTACTCGCTCTTCTCTCTCTGAGAGATCACTTTCCAGCTCGGATTTTAATGCTTTCAGTGTGCTGAGCTCTTCACCCATAGTGCGCGAATGTTCTGTCAATTCAGCTTGTTTTAACGCGGCATTATCGACGCGAGTGTACAAGTGATGAATTAAGATCGCGGTTGCGGCCAGAGCAATGACAAAAAAGCATAAAAACGTCTTTAGATTGCGTTGCATCCTTTTACTGAAGTACCAATGTCTGGAGCCATTGATGGTTGATATAGAGATCGTCAACTGGTCTTTCATCGTCTTCTACTGCTCGTATCTGGTATACGTCTCGTCACTGAGTTAATGGGAATGTAAGGAAAACGAACGGGGACCGCTAGAGGCAAATTGGAAAGAAGTGTCAGGCCGTGAGGCGTTTTCAGATATTAGATAAAAGACTCAATAAAGATTTAATATCCTAGCGCTTTTGGTCGTAGTTACTCCAAATCGCTTTATTGAACTGAAGATTTTGATTTGTAAGGTGGTTATCCGAGAAATTAGATTGTGAATATTGCCAATAGCATCCTCACGCAATTCAACTTACTTCACGGTTTACCTTATAAATGTTGGATAATTTATCAAACCGACATTCATTATATCGATAACTTGTTTATGATAGCGGTCGATATAAAAGTGCTATTCAAAGGCTTTAAACCTAAGCGTGATATTTCGCTTAGGAACACATAACTATGACAACGGAGTTGGTCGTGAAAAAACTACTATTGGCTACAGCAGTGGTCGCAGCTGCAGGGGGCGCTGGCTACCTGTACCAAAACAATACTACCCCGAGTGATTCAGCATCACTACTTTCGCAAGTTCCTGCGGATTCGCTCATGGTGACGTATCAGACGGAACCTTTTAATCATTATAAATACATGAATGCATTTGGCACGGCTAACCAAGGCTCGATTGCTGAACTTTTTGCCGATGAACCACTTTCTCCACAGCAACAGTTTGCCGTTAACTTGTTTGATGGATATCTGGAGAGCGCTGCATCGCCAGAAACGTTAAAAGCCTACTTGGGTACCGGAGAAAACATTAATCCTGTGTTGTACACAATCGGTATGGTACCAGTGTACAAATTGAAGATTGAAGACCCTGCCGCGTTATGGAAAACATTGGATCACGAAGAGCAGATGAGCGGTGCTAAGCACGAGCTGGTTAAACTTGGTGAAGTGGAGTTTCGTCGTTACGAGATGACAGATTCGGTTGACCCGCAAGATGGCATTGGCTTGGTTGTTGCCGTGGTTGACAACGTACTTACGTTAACGGTTGATATTCCGCAACTGGGTGTTCAAAACCCGCTTAAAATGGCATTGGGACTTGAGTCACCAAGTCAAAACATTGCGGAGAGTGGACGCCTAGCGGCGTTGCAGGCTAAATACGGCGAAAACAATAACTCTTTCGGTTACGTTGATCACCGTGAATTGGTTAAAGGTTTGACGACGAAAGATGGCAATATCTTTGCGCGTCAAGTCAGCATGCTGGATGCCATTGATCCTGAGCCGACTATTCAGGAGATGCGTTCACCAGCCTGTCATACTGAACTTACTCAAGTTGCAGAAAACTGGCCTCAGTCCGTCGCATTTGCGGAATACAAGTTGAAAGGCGAGCAGGCATTCATTAAAGGTGCTTTTGTTGTTGAATCGAAAAATAAAGTGATTCTAGATGCGCTTAAGTCGATTCGTGGCGTTTTGGCAGAATCGAACAATGATAAGAGCTTCTTTAGCATGGCGCTTGGTTTAGACATTAATACGCTAGCGCCATCGATTGGTCAGATTTGGAGCGACTTGACTCAGCCTCAGTACCAATGTTCTTTATTGACTCAAATGCAGCAAGAGATGGGGGGCCAAAACCCAGCCGCAGCCGTGAGCATGGGCTCCGGCATGGTTAACGGCCTGAAAGGATTAAGCCTGCAAATGTTTGATATCCACGTTGACACTAATGCTCAGCACGGTGAAGTATTTAGCCAGCTAGATGGTATGTTGTCTCTATCTGCCAATGATCCAATGATGCTGATTCAAACCGCGCAAATGTTTGTCCCTGAACTTGCTCAATTACAAATTCAGCCGGATAACCAGCCAGTTAATGTCAGTGACCTGCTAGAAATGCACACAGGCTTGAAGATGGATGTGTTTGCTCGCTTAAACGAAAACCATTTTACGCTCTACAGTGGTGAGAATGCCGAAGACGCGAGCAAAGAAGTGATGGCACAACCACTTTCTCCAAATGGCTTGTTCAGTTTTGACTTCGATTCAGAACGCATTTTGGAAGTGTTGGAAAGTGCGTCAGCCGTGACTGGTGAGCCGTTACCTGATGATGTTATGAAAAGCTTACAAGGCGAGCTTGTTGGTGGTATGACGATGGATGTAACAGATCAAGGTATTGGTTTTGAGTTTGATTACCGTGGTGCGACCAAACCCGTGACGGTTGCACAGCAGTAAAACATCGAGTAGAAAAAGGCGGCGCAGTGCCGCCTTTATTTCATCGTCGAACTCAGGTTTGTTTACCATCGAGTCGGACGTTCATCAAGACTATGACTGCAACCAAACAGGGTTACTCCAGGCCGTGCTGCCGTCTTTATCTTCGACTTCTAAACTTATCCATCCCTCTGCGTCGCTAGGTATAGGTAGCGACAGCTCTATGCGTTGAGTATCAACTTTCGGGTTAATCGTTAGGGTATTCAGCACGTTGCCGCCTTTACCGATCAATCGAATTTCTTTTAGACCATCGGCTGCAACGACGTGGATGTCCCACGTATCGCCAGCTGTTGCTGTTTCACCAAACATAATGTTTTGCGGATAAAGAATAGGGCCTTGTGTTGCGTAGCCATGGCCGGCTTTAAGTGCTTGCGCAAACTTCGACGGCGTTAGCTCGCCATCGACTCTTGCCATCATTCGAATCTGCCCCGTGAGTTGGTTCCACGCATCGTGGGTGTCGGTTCCCGCCGTAAAGTACATTGCTTCACCTTGATCCCAGAGTTTATGCGCTTTCTTCAACGTTGGTTCATTGTCTACGCGCGCATTAAGCTCCATAAGGTCGAAGCGATCCGTTTTACCACCAGGGACTGCATTTTTAGCGATGTTCGTAAAGTAGCCATAATCGTTGTATGGATGGTTCATCGGTACGACTTCAGCCCCCATCTCATGTACGGCGTCAAGTAACGTGTGAACGTCAGCAGTGCCAGGATCGACCTTTAGCTCGGCGCCATTATCGATAGGAAATGGGTTCATATGTCCCCATGATGGCGAAACTTCGATCGACGGGATGAAAGGCACGCCACGTTTCGCAGATAGTTCTGCAAACTTCTGGTGGTTAATGGTTGAGTCATGATCGCTAATGAAAGTCAGGTCAAGATCCGTTGCCAACTGAGCGCGCACAACAATTTCTGGCGGAGTAACGCCTTCCAACACGTTGCCATGATGGTGTAAATCTGCGCCATACCAATGCTGACGGTTAGGAAACGTCACTTGAGGCACTTCTACTCGTTGCTTCGTCGTTTTACCGGATGTTAGGGTTACGTCTAATGTTTGGGTTTTAGCTGTAAAGCCTCCACCAGAGTTGATACCTAATTTGTATTGACCGGGTGCCAGTTTTAGCTCCGCATGACCTGCAGGCAGCAGATCGGTAAAGAAGGTGCGTTTACCCAAAAATTCAACCGGTGGCGCTTGACCTTCAAGGATGGTGATTCTCGCATCTTTGGCCAGACCTGATGTTGCCTCTTCAACTTGAAGTGAGAGAGTTGCTGGGCGTTTTAGCGACGTAAAATCGAGTGTTTGCTCGCTATTTCTCGCCACTTGAATCGATTGCAGCTCGCTGTTTGCGTGACCAGTCGCTGTGCCGTAGATTTGGTACTCACCCTCAGGCAGCGCCATGCTGTACTGGCCATCTTTGGCCAATGTCCAGGCATAGGGTTGTCCTTCTTTTTCGATCATCACGATAGCATCTTCAGGAACACGACCATTATCTGCACGTAATTGGCCGTTGATGGTGCCTGTCGCTTGTCCTAGTCGGTCAGCTTCTGCCTTGACAATGGGGGCCATGTCTCCATTTGGAACCACTTGTAATCGGGATTGGAAAGTGCGGCTTTCACCTGCTTTCAAGGTATGTCCTAGGTACATGTCACGACCATTGTATTTGACGCGATCAAAATAAGGAGCATGAAGTGCAAAGGCCCAGTCTCGATCATAAGCGACCATGCGATCGGCGAGGGCATTGTCGGCCATGGATTCTTCTTTCCCTTCCAACCCCGGCACGGCAAATTGGTAGCCAGTGTCTGGCCAAATGGTGTGCCCTGATTCTAACGCGAGATCTTTTTTACCTTGGTTGGTCATGACCGTTTTAAGCGCAATTGAGTCAGATCCAGAAGCGAGCGTATACCACGTTGTGATATCAACGTTATCGAAGTTGCGGCTCACTTTGATGACCGCTTTATTGTCGCTGTCTTCGATAATTTCAATGGACTTGCGATCATTCGGCCATGCGGACCAGCTGTTAGGAATGAAGTCAGCAAAGGCAACCCGGTCAAGGTCTACTTTGCCATTCTTTACTGCTGCCAAATCGACCAATGTTCCTCGCGGTACGCCCCATGGTGGTGCTGATTCAACAGCGAGAGCGAAGGCGACATGTTCGTTTTGAACGGTAATGTCTTGAGCGTGTGTTGCTTCGCCATCGGGGATCGTGGTCTTTCCTTGTGTGATACTCACTCCCGCATTCGCTGAAGTTCCAAGCAAAAGGCCAGAGATTAAAGTTGCCACTGCACTTTTTGAAAAATTATGCATGAAGACACTTCCTTTTTTTCATGATTTATTATGTGAGTTGTCGATGGCATTGTGCGTTAACTTGATTAGACGTTCAATTAAAAAAGCTGTCTCTTATACACATCTCAAAAAAAAAATATCACATAGACACATCTCCGAGCCCACGATACTAAAGCGAATAACAC
>NZ_SHOE01000067.1:0-206 GCF_012275705.1 Vibrio chemaguriensis | reverse complement strand
GGTTTATGAAGTTTAAGAGATAGAACATCCCCCAAGATGTTCAACTTAGTGTCCCGTTCGTCTAGAGGCCTAGGACACCGCCCTTTCACGGCGGTAACAGGGGTTCGACTCCCCTACGGGATACCATTGGGTCGTTAGCTCAGTTGGTAGAGCAGTTGACTTTTAATCAATTGGTCGCAGGTTCGAATCCTGCACGACCCACCATT
>NZ_SHOE01000066.1:0-225 GCF_012275705.1 Vibrio chemaguriensis | reverse complement strand
CGTGTGTCGCTCCAGTTTCATAGTTCTCACGGTACTTAACGGTGACACAATACGGACGCGGGGTGGAGCAGCTTGGTAGCTCGTCGGGCTCATAACCCGAAGGTCGTCGGTTCAAATCCGGCCCCCGCAACCAAATTCCATTAATAGCGACTGCTGTTAATATGCGACACTAGCTCAGTTGGTAGAGCGCAACCTTGCCAAGGTTGAGGTCACGAGTTCGAACCT
>NZ_SHOE01000065.1:0-245 GCF_012275705.1 Vibrio chemaguriensis | reverse complement strand
TGTGGGGCTTCCCCATGTGAGAGTAGGACATCGCCAGGCTTTATTTTCGACTTGTCTGAATACAGACGAGTCAACATAAGGTTTTAAACAAAAGTTTAGAATTTTATGTTGACTTTCAAAGTGGAAAGCGTATTATACGCACCTCGCTTAAGTGCTAAGGCACTGAAAGGCAAGCTCTTTAACAATATAGACCTATCAATCTGTGTGGGCACTCGTTGATGATAATCCAATTAGAAGCTTCGGCT
>NZ_SHOE01000064.1:0-346 GCF_012275705.1 Vibrio chemaguriensis | reverse complement strand
AATACTTTGAGAACTTTACAAACAACAATAAATTGTTATTTTGTCAGCTTTCCAAATTGTTAAAGAGCTAGATTTTCTGATGAAAACCATTTTTAAAAGCACTCATTGAATGCGCTTAAAGATGGTGGAGCTATGCGGGATCGAACCGCAGACCTCCTGCGTGCAAGGCAGGCGCTCTCCCAGCTGAGCTATAGCCCCATCAAGGTGTGTCGATACTGTATGCCAATCCCTTAGTAAGGAAATTGGTGGGTCTGAGTGGACTCGAACCACCGACCTCTCGCTTATCAGGCGAACGCTCTAACCACCTGAGCTACAGACCCAGTATCGTCTCTTTACTTTATAAACC
>NZ_SHOE01000063.1:0-381 GCF_012275705.1 Vibrio chemaguriensis | reverse complement strand
CCTTCCATTAGGAATTAAAACTCAAAATATGGGGCTATAGCTCAGCTGGGAGAGCGCCTGCCTTGCACGCAGGAGGTCTGCGGTTCGATCCCGCATAGCTCCACCATATTTTGAAACAATGGGCGATTAGCTCAGTTGGGAGAGCACCTGCCTTACAAGCAGGGGGTCACTGGTTCGAGCCCGGTATCGCCCACCATCTTTAAGCGCATTCAATGAGTGCTTTTAAAAATGGTTTTCATCAGAAAATCTAGCTCTTTAACAATTTGGAAAGCTGACAAAACAACAATTTATTGTTGTTTGTAAAGTTCTCAAAGTATTCCTTATGGAATACAACTAAAAACACATTCAAGTGTTCTTGGAATTTGAGTCCGGCAAAATCGA
>NZ_SHOE01000062.1:0-441 GCF_012275705.1 Vibrio chemaguriensis | reverse complement strand
CGATTTTGCCGGACTCATCTCTTTACCTTCATTTTTAGAAAAAATGAAAACAAAAAGCCAAGAACACTTGAATGTGTTTTTTGGTGTTTATCTTTCGATAAACATTGAGAACTTTACAAACAACAATAAATTGTTGTTTTGTCAGCTTTCCAAATTGTTAAAGAGCTAATCACTTCAAAGAAGTAACCATTTTTAAGAACACTTAATTAAATGCGCTTAAAGATGGTATCCCGTAGGGGAGTCGAACCCCTGTTACCGCCGTGAAAGGGCGGTGTCCTAGGCCTCTAGACGAACGGGACACAAAAATATGTGGTGGAGCTAATCGGGATCGAACCGATGACCTCTTCGCTGCCAGCGAAGCGCTCTCCCAGCTGAGCTATAGCCCCACATAAATTGCTTCAGCATTTTATGCAGAACCAATTTTGCTCTGAAATCTAAACC
>NZ_SHOE01000061.1:0-653 GCF_012275705.1 Vibrio chemaguriensis | reverse complement strand
CAACTAACGCCTTGTTAAGGTGTGAGGCACGCAATACCTAAGCTTCCGCATACCACCTTAACCACTAAAACTAACGCATAGTAAAAATGCCACGCGTGCCGAATCACTCTTGAACAATTTGTTATGTAGCCGACTTTCAGGTTAGTGCTTTCTGTCCAATTTGGATTTTGGGCGCAATACCAGCTTTGCGATACAAAGCTAGAGCAGATTCATTGAAAGAATATACCTCTAACCACAGCTCTTCTCCGCCGTTAGAAATAGCCCTTTCTTCAAATGCCTCTATTAGCACCAGTCCAACACCCTGACTCCTAAAGCGTGAATCCACTACAATCTGTTCAACGCTTGCGATCTTTCGCTGTTTGAGCGTCCAAGACTTACGAACCCATAGCTCACCAAAAACAAAACCTACTAACTGCCCTTTGCTTTCGGCTACCAGACAAATCGAGCTTTCACTTTCGATTATCTTGTGCAGGTCTATTTTTTGTTCAATTTCTTCCGGTGATAAAAAGTCATCAGGTAAATTTGCTTGATGATACTCATTAAGCTGAAACTGTAGTTTCTTGATAACACTGATATCTTCAATGCGAGCTTGGCGAATATTTAACATATATAAATCCTTTTAACTTACCGTCCTCTCGCGGCTACATAACGCC
>NZ_SHOE01000060.1:0-678 GCF_012275705.1 Vibrio chemaguriensis | reverse complement strand
CACCTTAATGCGGCGTTATAGCGCATAAACAAACAGATACAATGTGTCTGAAAAACAATATGAGAAAATAAAAATGAAAAAAATTATAGTGTTGTCTTTAGCTTCTCTTACACTAGTTGGTTGTGGGTCTCCCAGATATATGGGCACCCCTGTTCCTGAGACTAATATTAAGTCGGAAATAGTTGTTGTTAAAGATAATGAAACTCGCTCTGGGTTCCAAAATACAATTGAGTCTTGGCTACAAGAACATAACTATTCTTATGTTGTCGTACCTGATAATTCTAAGCACGACCTGAACAAATTGACTCTTGAATATGAAGGTCACTGGGGGTGGGATCTGGCGTTATATTTGAAAAACGCGGAGATAACAGCTTATCAAGGCGGGCAAAGAGTTGGGGAAGTGAAATTTAAAGTTCCTTATACCGCTAATCCTAATAAATTTGGTGATGCAAGTAAGAGAATTGGTTTTATGATGGACACGCTTTTTGGCCAAATGACACCAGAACAAGCAACTCAAGCAGCAAACGCGTCTTCATCAACTACGCCAAACTAGCGCTATAACAAACTGTTTAAGAGTGATTCGCAACGCGTGGCATTTTTACTATGCGTTGCGTTTAGTGATTAAGGTTGTATGCGGCGACTTCGGTATTGCGTTGCTCACACCTTAACAGGGCGTTA